>JANNQZ010000053.1:0-5410 GCA_031401015.1 Chloroflexota bacterium
TGGCCGGCGCGGCATCGAGGGCAAAGTGCTGGCCGCCCACCATGCCCGCGCCCATCGCATCCCGTATCTCGGCCTATGTCTGGGCCTTCAGTGTGCGGTCATCGAGTTCGCTCGCGAGGTCGTCGGGACGGGCGACGCCAACTCGACCGAATTCGACCTGTTTACGGAGCACCCGGTCATCGACTTCATGCCGGACCAGCGCGACGTGCAAGACAAGGGCGGGACGATGCGCCTCGGCCTCTATCCGGCCAGGTTGACTCCCGGGTCGAAGGCCCACCAGGTCTACGGCGAGGAGGTGATCTACGAGCGGCATCGCCATCGATTCGAGGTGAACAACCGCTACCGAGCGACCCTCGAGGCGGCCGGCATGCTGCTGTCCGGCCAATCACCGGACGGTCGACTGGTCGAGATCGTCGAGCTCAAGGATCACCCCTGGTTCGTGGCTAGCCAGTTCCACCCGGAGTTCCGGAGCCGGCCGGAGCGCCCCCACCCGCTGTTCGACGGCTTCGTGGAGGCCTCGCTTGCGGTTCGTGACGGTCGGCAGCCGATATTCGGCATCCTTGCGTCGCCAGGCGTCGAGGACGCTACGCTCCCCGCCCCTGCCGGGCGTCCTCCGGAAACAGTGACCGCCGAATAAGTTCCGGGCACCTGTCTCCCCGCCGTCGCTGGGTCGCAGCTGGATGTCGGCGGGTCAGATCCGGATGTCGCCCGGTCAGGCACCCGGACCGGGGACTGGCCGGATGTTCGCCAGAGGCATGGGCTCGCCGCATTGGTCGCCCGTTGCCGCGGGAGCGCCCGGATGGGGGATGGGATCTCGTCGTCGGGTGGTCCAGCGTTCGGGCGTAGAATCGCCTTTGTACCCCAGCCCGCACGGAGTCTCCCCATGAAGATCTTCCTCGAAACCGCCGATATCGGCGAGATCCGCCAGGTCGCCCGGTGGGGCGTGCTGGATGGGGTGACGACCAATCCGAGCCTGTACGCCAAAGTCGGTGGCTCATATGACGACATCCTGCGCGAGGTGTGCTCGATCACATCGGGCCCGGTCAGCGCCGAGGTCATCGCCGACGATGTCGAGGGAATGCTGGCCGAGGGCCGTCATTTCGCCAAAATCGCACCGAACATCGTGGTCAAGGTCGCGATGAGCGAGAACGGCCTCGAAGCCATCAGTCGCTTCGCAGAGGAAGGCATCAAGACCAACTGCACGCTGATCTTCACGGCTAACCAGGGATTGCTCGCGGCCAAGGCCGGGGCGAGCCTCCTTTCGCCGTTCGTCGGGCGCCTGGACGACATCAACCAGGACGGCATGATCGTGATCCGCGAACTGGCCGAAATCGTGGCCATTCACGACCTGGACACAGAGGTCCTGGCTGCCTCAATCCGCAACCCGCTGCACATGACCCAGGCCGCCCTCGCGGGCGCTCACGTCGCCACGCTGCCGTTCAAGGTCCTCCAGCAGATGATCCACCACCCACTCACGGACAAGGGCATTGTCCAGTTCAAGGCGGACTGGCAGAAGGCGCAGCAGGCCGCGGCCGCGAAGGCCTGAGCGCACGATGCGCGGCCCGTCGTTGGACGTTGCCCCGCGGTCAACGATTCCCGTCCGAAGACGGGCGCGTGATGGCAACGCCGTCCCAATGTTGCCCCGCGGTCAACGAATCCCGCCCGAAGACCCTCGCCTGACGCCAACGCCGTCCGAACGTTGCCCCGCGGTCAACGAATCCACCGCAGTCGCCCGCCCACGGGGGCCTCGCGCCGGATTCGTTGTCTGCCGGTCACCGCCACCTCGCTCCGGTGCGCGCGATCTACCCTACCGGCGACCGGCGCCGCCCAGCCACTCCCCTCGACGCATGACGCGGCGGACCCGGAGCGCGTCGTCCAACTCGACCAGGTCGGCGCGCTGGCCGGCCTCGATCCGGCCACGGTCCGTCACGCCGAGCATCGCCAGTGGGTTCCGGCACGCAGCCGCTACGGCCGCCGGCAGCGCGAACCCCGAAGCAACCAGATTCCGTACAGCGTCATCGAGAGCGATCGTCGATCCCGCCAGTGTCGTCGTTCCGACCAAGGTGACCCGCCCGCCAACGACCTCGACCTCCAGGCCGCCCACCGAGGCCCGACCGTCGCCGGTCCCGGCAAGCGCGATCGCGTCGCTGACCAGCAGCAACCGGTCGGCCGGCTTCAGCCGTCCGATGACCTCCCACAAGGCCGGATGGACATGGTGACCATCGGCAATCAGTTCTACCCACGCGGTGTCGTCGAGGAGCGCCGCCACCGCCAGACCCGGGGCGCGATGATCGAAGCCCGACATCGCGTTGAACAGATGCGTCGTCGTCGTTCCGCCCGCCGCGAAGCCCGCCCGGGCTTCGTCGTACGTCGCCGCCGAATGCCCCATCGAGACCGCCACGCCCTGCGCCCGCAGACGGGCGATCAGCTCCAGGGCACCGGGCCGCTCGGGTGCGATCGTGATCAACCGCAGCCCGTCGATCAACGACTCCAGCGCGGCCTCGTCGACCTGCGCGGGATCGATCAGGAAGGCGGGGTCATGCGCACCCCGCCGCACGGCCGACAGAAATGGACCCTCGAGGTTGAACCCCAGCGGTTCCGCGCCGTCAGATGGCGCCACCGGGATCCAGCCCCGCACGCGGTCAGCAAACTCCACCAGGGCGGGGAGCGGCGCACTGACCGCTGTCGGCAGGAACGATGTCACCCCGTGCCGCAGCAACGACCTCGCCATTCCGTCCAGTGCGCCTGCGTCACCCATGGCGTCGTGCCCGCCCCAGCCGTGGACATGAACATCCACGAGCCCTGGCGCAACGAACGGGAGCGCCGCGCCGGCACCGCCGCCGTGGAACGCCACGCTCGTGATCAGGCCGTCCTCGACGACGATTACGCCCGCCTCCACGCGATCATCCAGGACCAGGCGGCCGGCGACGCGCACAAGGCCGCTCACTCGGCCGTACTCCCCCGAGCACGGTCCGGCGCCTCGACCTCGAAGCGCACATCCAGCCCATACCGGCTGGCCGGGTAGCGCGATTCGGTTGCCTCGATGGAGCGACCGTGGACGTCCGCGATCACCCGCCGCTCGACGAGGAGCGGATCGCCGACGCGCATGGACAGGAGGCGGGCGTCCTCGGCAGTCGCCGCGGCCGCCGAAATGGTGCCCGTCCCGCGGCGGAGTGTGAACCCGCCCCGGACGAGGGCCTCGTGCAGGGACCCATGAGCGAGATTGGCGGTCATGACCGCGGGTGCACAGGCGCCCAGCAGCACCGCCGATTCGACCGCAATCGGCTGGTCGTCGGCAAATCGGATCCGGCGCAGGTGGACGATCGGCTGCCGTGGCGGGATGCCAAGACTGGCAGCTTCGGCGGCCGACGAAGGTCGGATCGATCGTTCGAGCAGGCGCGAGCTCGGGGTCAGCCCACGCCGCAGCATCTCCTGGGTAAAGGTCATCAGGCGGTTCGCCCGTCGATGCGCCGACGGCGCGGCCACGAAGCTGCCGCGCCCGGGCTGCCGCTCAATCAGTCCGTCCTCGGCGAGCTGTTGCATCGCGTTTCGAGCGGTCATCCGGCTGACTCCGAACTCGACGATCAGCTCGGCGTCCGAGGCCAGACGATCGCCCGGTCGAAGGGCTGTGATTCGCTCCCGGAGTGCCTGTTCGATGCGGCGGTACTGCGGTGCGCGCGCGGGATCGATCATGCGCCCAGCCGTCCTGCCGACCGTCCGGCCGGCCGATCTGCCGTCCGATCTGCCAGCCGCTCGGCTCCGTGGATCGCGGCGCCAATCGCCCCTGCCCAGGTTCCGAGCTCGGCCAGCACCACCACGACCTCGTCGAGCGAGGTGGTCCAGACGCGGCCCCGGAGTTCGTCACGGATCGGCCCGAGTAGCTGGTCGCCGGCCGCGGCGACGCCGCCACCGATGATCACCCGGTCCGGTGAGATGAGCGTGACGACATTGGCGATCCCGATACCCAGATAACGCCCGACCTCGGCGAGCCCGTCGCGTGCCTGGGCATCGCCCGCCCGGGCCGCCTCGACGGCCGCCTCGACCGTCGGCGTGCCGCAGACCGCCGCGATCCGATCAGCCCGGGCAAACACCTCGAGGCAGCCGTGATTGCCGCAATTGCATGACGGCCCGTCCGGGTCAATCGTCTGATGGCCTACTTCACCGGCGGTGCCGTCATGACCCTGGAGCACCTTGCCGTCGATGGCAATTACGCCCCCGACCCCGGTTCCCAGCGTCAACCCGACCATGGAGTTGGCGCCCCGTCCGGCTCCGAGGCGCAGTTCCGCAAGTCCGAACGCTCGCGCGTCGTTGATCAGCCAGGTCGGC
This sequence comes from Chloroflexota bacterium, assembly GCA_031401015.1. Taxonomy (GTDB): domain Bacteria; phylum Chloroflexota; class Limnocylindria; order Limnocylindrales; family CSP1-4; genus SPCO01. Next base: position 4,327 of record JANNQZ010000053.1, read on the forward strand.
AGGCCGACGGACTCCTCGATCGGTCGAGCTACCGGGCAGCCGCCCCAGCCCCCGGGCATGTTGACGAGGAATCGTGCGGAGCCACTGACGGGATCGTAGAGCCCGGGCACACCGATGCCGATTGAGGCGATCGCCGATCGGCGCTCGACCGCCTCGCGAGCGGTCCCGATCATCCGACCGATGACCGCGTCCGGTCCCTCCGCGGCGAGTGTCGGTCGTTGACCCTGGTCGACCGTTCGCCAGTTGCCGTCATCGTGCTCGACAACGGCCCACTTGAGATTCGTGACGCCCAGGTCCAGCCCGAGATGGGCGCTCACGAATCGCCGGTTACGCGGGTGTAGGCCGCCGCGACGGCGACGATGATCGCGCCGAACAGGATCTGGCGGACGGCCTCTGGCATCTGGAGCGCGATCAGCAGGCTGGTCAGCACGGTCAGGATCAGGGCGCCGATGATCGTGCCGGAGTAGCCGCCGCGGCCGCCCATGATGGAGGTCCCGCCGATGACCGCAGCCGCCACAGCCGGCAGGACCGACTGCTCCACGAGTGCGAGGCTGGCGGTCTTGACCAGCCCGGCCACCAGGATGCCAGCGACGGCCGCCAGTAGCGCCGACAGAACGTACAGCGCCAGCAGGACCTGCCACAACCGGACCCCAGCTAATCGTGCCGCGACCGGGTTGTCGCCGACCGCGAACAGCAGCCGACCAAACCCGCTATAGCGGAGCCCGGCGATGATCAGCGCGGCGAGCGGGATGAACACCAGGACGTTGTTCGGCAGGAACGGAAGCGTGGTCCCGGAGCCGAGCCATTCGACAATGGGGGGAATGGTGGTCCCGGCCTGCACCACCATGAGTTGGTACACGTTCATGAGTCCCAGGATCACCAGCCCCACGCCCAGGGTCATGATCAGCGGGTGCACCTTGAACACGCCGACACCGATGCCGTTCGCGATGCCGGCGACGGTCGCGGCCACGATGGCCAGGGAGATCGCGATGGCCGGGCCCTGGGAGCCCGTCTGGGTTGCCATGATGAACGCTGCCATGGAGGCGACCATCCCGACCGAGAGGTCGATGCCACCGGTGAGCAT
>JANNQZ010000054.1:0-3164 GCA_031401015.1 Chloroflexota bacterium
TCATCCTCGACGCGCAGGACCAGCAGTCCGTCCTCGACTCGCCCCGAGATCCGCGTCTGCCGTGCCCGGGCGTGGCGAGTTGCATTGCTCAGCGTCTCACGGGTCATCTGCAGGAGCTGCACGCGATGACCCATCGGAATACCCGCGGCGATCTCCGGGTCGACCGCCAGGTCAAGCTCAATCTCGGACGCCCCAGCTGCGCCGAACTCGTTGGCCAGCGTTGCCAGGCCGGCGATGAGATCCGCACCGTGGAGCAATTCGGACCGCAGGCCAAGGATGAAATTGCGAATCTCGCGGACCGTGAGATTGAGCGAATCGATCGCCCGGTCCACGCGTGCAGTCGCCTCCGCCGGCTCGTCGGCCATCATCGAAGGAACGTCCTCGAGCGAGAGCGACACGCCGTAGATCGCCTGGATGATCCCGTCGTGGAGATCCCGCGCGATGCGTTCACGCTCTTCGACCACCACCAGTTGCTGGACCTGCTCGTGCAGCCGAGCGTTCTCAATGGCGATCGCGGCGCGAAGCGCGAACATCTCGACGAGCAGCTGATCCGATTCGCTGAACTCGCTCGACTCGCGCTTGTTGGTCAGGTAGAGGTTGCCGACGGGGCGCCCGCGGGTGACCACCGGGACGCCCAGAAACGATCCCATCGCCGGGTGGTTGGGCGGGAACCCAAATGAGTCCGGATGGGCTGCAATGTCCGGGATCCGGTACGAGTGGCGTTCCCGAATGATCAGCCCGAGCAGGCCGTGGCCACGCGGTGGTGATCCAATCCGGGCACGCTCGCCTGGGGTGACGCCGACCGTGATAAAGCGCTCAATCTGACCGCTCCAATCCACGATTCCGAGCGCCGCGTACTCTGCGCCAACGAGATCCCGAACGCTCTCGACAATGAGCTGGAGGACTGTCTCCACGTCCTGGATCTCGGCGATGATGCGGGTCGCTTCGACGAGCGCAGCGAACTCGGCGACGCCCAGGCTTGGTCCGGCGGGAACTGGATTGGCTGACATCGGGCCCAATCTAGCGCCTCGGGCCATCCGGCACTTGGCGCCACATGGCACCCCCGTTGGGGCCGGAGGTCACTTCCGCCCCCACGGACGGTTCGCCAACCTGCTGCAATGGATGAACAGGCCTCGCCCACCAGCATTCGGACGATCCTGCTGGCGAGCGATCTCACCGCGGCGTCCGCACCCGCGGAGGATCTGGCGCTCGAACTTGCGTCCCGCCTGGACGGTGATCTGCTGCTTGTCAGCGTCATCGATCCCAAGGGCCTGTGGCTATCGGGCGGCGGCTTCCGCCAACGGATCGACCAGGCTCGGGAGGCTCGTCAGATTGCCGCCCAGGGGATGGTGGACCGCGGACGCCGCGACGGCGTGGCCATGCGGATGCTGATCTGGGAGGGCGACCCCGCCGAGTCGATCGTGGAGGCGGCGATCGCGGAATCGGTCGATCTCATCGTCGTCGGGTCACACGGACGCCGGGGCATGGATCGGCTGGTCATGGGGAGCGTGTCCGAACAGGTCGTGCGAACCGCGCCGGTACCGGTGGTGGTGGCCCGCGGGCCGGCAGCTCACTGAGCCTGCTGCGTGGCGGCTGCCGCAAACGACGTCATATCGGGGAAGGTGGCATCGGGAGTCGCGCTGGCCGGGGGTGTCGCGCCAGCTCCGGCTCGGCCCTGGCGTCGATCGATCCAGACGGTGGACAGGCCAAAGCGTTTGGCGGGAACGTGGTCGTGGAACAAGCTCTGGGCGACGTGCAGGATTCGCTGACGCGGGATGCCCGCCCGGGCGATTGCAGCGAACGCTGCCTCGAAGTTGCGGGGATCCGGCTTGTAACTGCCGACCGATTGGGCTGTCACGACCCAGTCGAACTCGACGCCCAGTCGCGCGTTCGATGCGGCGAACAGGTCGGTGTCGCAGTTGGTGATCACGCCGAGCCGGAAACGCGTCCTGAGCTGGCGCAGGGCCGCCGTCGAGTCGGGGAACGCCGGCCAGTCGGCAACCGAGCCGCCGAATACCCTGGCGGCGTCGTCACCCGGATCGATGCCGTAGCCACCGCAGATCTCGCGGAGACAGCTCGCCAGGACCGCGCGGTAGGGCCGGTATGGTCCGGCCTCCGCAGTCGCCTCCGTCCGCCCGAACGCCTCGAGCAACTCGTCGTCGGGCGGATTCACCCCGTGCGCCGCGAGCGTTTGTCGCAGGGCCGCCAGGATGCCGGTCTCCCAGTCGATGAGTGTCCCGTAGCAGTCGAACGTCAAGGCGTCGAAGGCCGAATAGTCGAGAGTGGTCATCGCGGCCGGGTCTCCTGTTAGCATCGCTGCCCATGACGGCGCGATACGACTTCATCATCGTCGGTGGCGGCTCTGCCGGCAGCGCCCTTGCCAACCGCCTGAGCGCCGATCCGTCGACTCGCGTCCTGGTTCTCGAAGCCGGGCGACCAGACTACCTCTTCGACGTCTTCATCCACATGCCGGCGGCCCTCACGTTCCCGATCGGCAGTCGCTTCTACGACTGGCAGTATCAGTCGGAACCGGAGCCGTTCATGAACGGTCGCCGGATCTACCACGCGCGGGGCAAGGTGCTCGGCGGCTCATCGAGCATCAACGGCCAGATCTTCCAGCGCGGCAACCCGCTCGACTACGAGCGGTGGGGCGCGGACCCGGGCATGGAGACGTGGGACTACGCGCATTGCCTGCCGTACTTCAGGCGGATGGAGAACTGCCTGGCCGCTGCGGGCGACGATCCGTACCGCGGCCATGACGGTCCGCTCGTGCTGGAGCGGGGACCGGCGAGCGGGCCGCTGTTCAAGGCCTTCTTCGACTCGGTCCAGCAGGCGGGCTATCCACTCACCGCCGATGTCAACGGATACCGCCAGGAAGGATTCGCGCCGTTCGATCGGAACATCCATCGCGGGCGCCGGTTGTCGGCGTCACGGGCCTATCTGCATCCGGTCATGGGTCGTCCGAACCTGACGGTTCAAACGCGGGCGTTCGTCACCCGCGTCCTGTTCGACGGGACTCGGGCGGTCGGCGTGGAAGTCGCTCGAGCGGGTTGGCGTGGCGGCGGACGCGCGGGCGGCGGACGCGCGAGTGGCGGGGGCGGCCTCGAACGGATCGAAGCCGGCGAGGTGATCCTGTGTGGCGGATCGATCAACTCGCCGCAGCT
>JANNQZ010000055.1:0-5060 GCA_031401015.1 Chloroflexota bacterium
ACCCGAATGAGGCACCGGTCGTCGGGACCGGCGCCTACCAGGCGGTCGAGTGGAAGGCCGGCGAGTACGTCCGAATGGTACGGAACCCCAACTATCGGGGACCGTCGGGCGTCCAGGACGAGGTCTACTTCCAGTTCTTCAAGAATGAGGGCGCGATGACCGAGGCGCTCAAGGCCGGCGACATCGACTACGCCCGGAACGTGACCGCAGACCAGTTCGACTCGCTCAAGGGCCTGCCGAACATCGTCACGGTCGAATCGTCCCTGGCGGCCGAGGCCAACGCCTTTACCCAGCTCAACTTCAATACCTACAGCAAGCCGATCGAGGACGGTGGCGCCTCGACCAAGGCACTCCAGGATCCCGCCTTCCGCGATGCCCTGGGCTACGCGATTGACAAGCCGGCGCTGATCGACAAGGTCCTTGGCGGTCACGGGCTCGTGGGCAGCACGATCATCCCGCCGGCCATGGCCGGCGGGCTCTGGCACCTCGAGCCGAACAACCTGCGGACGTTTGACATTGAGCTCGCCAAGCAGAAGCTCGATGCCGCCGGCTACAAGCTGGACGCGAGCGGCAGGCGCCTCGACAAGGAAGACAAGCCGATCAACCTGAAGATGGTCGTCCCGAGCAGCTCGACGACCTACAGCACGAGCGCTGAGTTCATTACCGGCTGGTGGAAGGAACTCGGCATCGACATGACCACGCAGTCGCTCGACGGGGACACCGTCACGGCATTGGAGACGCCACCCGAGGGTGATCCACCCGGCAAGGCGGACTTCGATGTCGTCATCTGGAACTGGGCGGGGGACGTCGACCCAAACTCGCTGCTCAACATCCTGACGACCAGCGCTGTCGGCAGCAACAGCGACACGTTCTTCTCGAATGCCCGCTACGACGAACTCATGGTCCTCCAGGCCAGCGAGACGGACCAGGCCAAGCGGAAGGCCTACGTCGATGAGATGCAGCAGATCGCCTACGACCAGGCCCCGTATCACATCCTGTTCTACGACTCCGCCCTCCACGCGTATCGGACGGACAAGTTTGGCGGCTGGCTGCTCACCCCGATCGACGGGGGTTTGCCGTTCTTCGGCTACGGCGTGCCCAGCTACAACTACCTGACGGCGCCGGCGCCGGCGCCGGTCGGCACCGCCGCACCCTCGAACGAGGTGCCCGCGTCGGCCGCACCGGGCGCGACGGAATCACCTGGCCCATCGGCTGCATCTGCGCCGGTTGAGAGCGGCTCCGGTGCGTCAGGCGGGAACGACACCGGGCTGGTGTTCGGCGGGGCCGCCCTGTTGATCGTCCTGGGCGTGGTCGCGGTCGTCGCGCTGCGTCGTGGGAGATCGGCGAAGGAAGAGGAGTGACAGGGGGCCGAGGCTCTCGGGCACTCGGCCAGCGGTAGGGACCGGTACCGATGGGATCACGCTACCTCTCGCGCCGGATCCTGCAGGCCGTCCTGACCATCGTCGGCATCATCCTGCTGAACTTCGTCCTGTTCCGGATGATGCCCGGGTCGCCGGATCGGGTCGCCCGCAACCCGAACGCATCGGTGGAGGCGCGAGCCGCCCTTCGGGAGCGCTGGGGTCTGGACAAGCCGCTGATCCCGGACCAGTTCCTGGACTACGTCATGGCGACCGTGCGGGGCGACTTCGGCGAGTCCTTCAAGTTCAAGGGCAAGGAGGTCACGGAGGTCATCGCCGGCCGAGTCTGGCCAACGCTCATCCTGTTCGGGCTCGGTGAGCTGATTGCGATCGTCGCCGGGTTGATCCTCGGCGCGTACAGCGGCTGGAAACGCGGCAGTCCCCTCGACTACGGCGGCAACGGAGTCTCGCTCATCCTCTACTCGATGCCCTACTTCCTGTTGGGCATGATCCTGCTCGTGGTCTTCGCCACGACGCTTGGCTGGTTCCCGACCACCGGGATGTTCACCCTTGGCCAGACCTACGCCTCGTTCGCCGATCAGGTCCTCGACTTCGGGCACCACCTCATCCTGCCGCTGGCCGCGGTAAGCCTGGGGCTGATCGGTCAGTACTCGATTCTCATGCGCTCGTCCATCATCGAGACGCGCGCCGAGGACTACGTGACGACTGCAAGGGCCAAGGGGATCTCGGATTCGCGGATCCTGCGCGGTCACGCCGTGCCCAACGCGCTGCTCCCGACGGTGTCGCTGATCGGCATCAACCTTGGCTACCTCATCGCCGGCGCCATCACCGTCGAGGTGGTGTTCAGCTGGCCCGGTCTCGGGACGCTCACCCAGGAGGCACTCGAGGCGCGCGACTACCCCCTGTTGCAGGGCGTCTTCCTGCTCCTGGCGATCACCGTCGTGGTCGCCAACCTCCTGGCCGACATCGTCTACGGACGCCTCGACCCCCGGGTGCGGACGTGAGCGCCCAGCCTGCGACCCTCCGACCGACCCGGGTCCCGGACCGCGGAGCCCGCCGCCGAACCGCGTGGCGCGACTTCGCCTGGCGCTTCGTGCGCCGACCTGAGGGCTTGCTTGGCCTGGTCATCATCAGCTTCTTCGCGATGCTCGCGTTACTGCCGTGGCTATTTGTTGGTTCGCTCGAGACGGTCACCAACGCGACTGGAGGTCGGCTCGAGCCACCGTCGACTGCGCACCTCCTCGGCACGGATAACCTGGGCCGGGACGTCCTCAACCTCACGGTCCACGGGGCCCGGATCTCGATGCTGATCGGCTTCCTCGCGACCCTGGTCACCGTCGTCATCGGCGCCCTGCTCGGGATCGTGTCGGGCTTTGTCGGCGGCACCACGGACTCGGTCATCATGCGCGTGACGGACTTTTTCCTCGTGCTGCCAACCTTTGTCCTCGCGTTGATCCTCGCGCCGATCGTGCTCGACATCATTGGTGGCGGGGAGGTCGCCGGCCTGCGGACGACGATCTTCGTGATCGTGCTCGTCATCGGCGTCACCAGTTGGGCGACGACCGCCCGGATCATCCGGTCGCAGACGCTATCCGTGAAGCAGCGGGCGTTCGTCGACCGGGCCAGGGTCATCGGGGCGGGCCGCTGGCACACCATGCGGGTGCACATCCTGCCGAATGTGACGGGGCTCATCGTCGCTAACGCGGTCCTCGTGTTCGCCGGCGCGATCCTGACCGAGACGACGCTTGCCTTCATTGGGCTCGGCGACCCGTTCGCACCCTCGTGGGGCCAGATCCTCGGCGCCTCGCAGGACGCCGGCGCCCCGGGTCTCGGGGCCTGGTGGTGGTACGTGTCGCCCGGCGCCTGCATCGTCCTTGTCGTGCTCGCCTTCACGCTCATCGGTGGTGCGCTCGACGATCTCCTCAACCCGAAGGCTCGCGGCCGGCGATGACGACCAGCACGGCGTTGCCGGGCGTCCCGAGTGCCTCACTTCGGCGCGCCCTCCCGAATCAGGCCGACCCGGCCGCACCGCTGCTCGTCGTCGAGGGGCTGCAGACGTACTTCACCATCGAGTCGGAAACCGTCCGTGCCGTCGACGGGGTGAGTTTCCGGCTCGATCACGGCGAGGCGCTCGGGATCGCTGGCGAGTCGGGGTGCGGCAAGACGACGACCGCCTTGTCGCTCGTGCGGCTCCTGCCCCCCAATGCCCGGATCGTCGGTGGCAGCGTCAGACTCATGGGCATCGACCTCATCCCGAAGTCGGAAAACGCGCTGCGGCGCTACCGCTGGCGAGAGATCTCGATTGTCTTCCAGGGCGCCATGAATGCCCTGAACCCGGTCCAGCGGGTGCGTGACCAGATCGCGGAACCCATCGAGGAGCGTCTGGGTGCGTCGTCGGCGGAAGCGCGCCAGCGGGCCGGCGAACTCCTTGAGCTGGTCGGCATCCCGGGCGGCAGGGGGAGTGCCTATCCGCACGAGCTGTCCGGCGGGATGCGCCAGCGAGCGATGATCGCGATGGCGCTCGCGTGCGATCCGGCGATCGTCATCGGCGACGAACCGACGACGGCGCTGGACGTCATGGTCCAGGCCCAGATCCTGAAACTGCTCGAGGACCTCCGGCATCAGCTCGGACTGTCGCTGATCCTGATCACGCACGACCTGTCGGTGATCGCCGAGACGTGCGACCGGGTGATGGTCATGTACGCCGGCCGCGTTGCCGAGGAGGGGCCTGTCTCGGAGGTCTTCGGCCGGCCACGCCACCCGTACACCCAGAAGCTCCTTGGGGCGTTTCCGAACATCCACGCCGACCGGCGGGCACTGGCGGTCATTCCGGGCTCGCCGCCGGACCTCCGTAACCCGCCTCCGGGCTGTCGGTTCGCCCCACGTTGCGCCTTCGCCATGGATGTCTGTTCGGTGGAGGTGCCCGCCGAAACGACCTTCGACGGCGTTCGGGTCGCCTGCCATTTGTACCGGGCTGATGGTGACGGGGCGCCGATCACCGCGACCATGCCAGCGGATGCGTTCGGGGCCACGGCTTCCGGGGTCGCGTGATGGCCGAGGATCTCCTCCGGCTGGCTGGACTGCAGGTCCATTTCCCGATCTACAGCGGACTCATGGACGTCCTTCGACGACGCCCGCGTGGCGTCGTCCGGGCCGTGGACGGGATCGACCTGACCCTTGTCCGGGGGGAAGTCCTGGCCCTTGTGGGAGAGTCCGGCAGTGGCAAGACGACGACCGGGCGGGTCATCGTCAAGCTCACCCGCCAAACCGGTGGCCGGATCAGCTTCGACGGATCGGATATCACCGACCTCTGGAGGCAAAGCGAGCTCCGGTCATATCGGCGACGCGTCCAGCTCATCTTCCAGGACCCGTACGAGACCCTCGACCCAAAGCACACGATTCGTGACTTCGTGGCGGAGCCGCTCGTAGTCAACGGCATCGGGACGCCGGATGAGCGCGAGACGAAGGTCATCGCAGCGCTCGAGTCGGCCGGACTGCGGCCCGCGGCCGATTTTGCCGCCCGCTATCCGCACGAATTGTCCGGTGGCCAGCGCCAGCGGGTCGTGATCGCCGGGGCGCTGGTCATGGATCCTGACGTCATCGTCGCCGACGAGCCCGTCTCCATGCTGGACGTGTCGATCCGGACGGAGCTGCTGCGGCTGATGCTGGACCTGCGGGTCG
>JANNQZ010000056.1:0-10789 GCA_031401015.1 Chloroflexota bacterium
CCACGAATCCGTCACTCGAGGCGAGCCCGAAGTGAGCGGCCCGTCGGGCGATCCGAGCGGCAGCGGTCGCGTCGCCCGGTGGCAGGTCCAGCAGCTCGTCGAGGAATTCGCGGCGAGCGGCGCCGGTTCGGTCGGCGATCTCCCGTTCGGCGTCGGCGTACCCTTGGCCAAGGGCGGCCGCGGCCGCGTCGCCGGCCTTCAGGAGGGCCGTGCCCAGCGCTGCGACCGCAGTCCGGCTCGCAGTGGCCTGGCGCGTGGCCGCCGCCCAGAGGACCCATCCCGACGTGAGGTATCGGTCGAGCAGTCGATCGAGCGGCTCCCCCTCGCGTGCCGCACGCGAGCCGGCGAGTCGCAGGTCCAGCAGTTCGGCTTCGCTGAGCTGTTCGGCACGCAGAAGGGCGGCGATCGTCGACTCGACGGTTGCTCGTGTGGACACCCCGAGCGCCTCGAGGTCTTCGTCAGGCCCGGCCACGTCCCGGACGATCTCGGCGACGATCGGGTCGAGCTCCAGCAAGACCGCTTCGAGCAGATCGACGTAGGGCGGAGATTCAGGCGATTGCTCCATACAGGCAGGATATCGCGGATCGACTTGCTTCATGCTGGTCTTGTTTGCTTGGACTAGGAAGAGTGAAACTACCCGGTGAGACGGCGGCCACGTGGTTGACGATCTCTCACTGGTCCGCCGAACGCCGATCGCGGTCGACGGGCCGCCAAGGTTTTCCACACGGCGGCCGGCATCCCTCCGGCCGCCGTCTTCCTGTTCGAAGGGCACCACACATGGACACCACCCTCCTCCTCGGCGCCGGCTTCACCGCATTCATCGTCGGCGCGCTGGCCCTCGACCTCGGGGTCTTCCATCGGAAAGCCCATGTCGTCGGTGCTCGCGAGGCGCTTGGCTGGACCTTGGTCTGGGTGACCCTGGCCGTCCTGTTTGGGATCGGGATCTTCGTGGCGCGAGGCGGCCAGACCGCCATCGAGTACTTCACCGGCTACGTCATCGAGTACTCGCTGAGCGTCGACAACGTCTTTGTCTTCGTTCTGATCTTCGCCGCGTTCGCCGTGCCTCGGGAACTCCAGCACCGGGTCCTGTTCTGGGGCGTGGTCGGTGCCCTGGTCATGCGGCTCGTGATGATCGTGGCTGGAGCGGCGCTCATCGAGCAGTACGACTGGGTGCTCTACGTGTTCGGCGTATTCCTGATCGCCACCGGCATCCGGATGCTCAGGGCGCGCGCCGGGCACGAGCCCCACCCGGAGAACAACATCCTCGTCCGGTTCGCTCGGCGCCGCCTGCGCGTGACCGATGGCTTCCATGGCCAGGCGTTCTTCGTCCGCACCGCCGTCGGCCGCGCCGCGACGCCGCTCTTCCTGGCCCTGCTGGTGGTCGAGTTCAGCGACCTCCTCTTCGCCGTCGATTCGATCCCGGCCATCTTCGCGGTGACGACCGATCCGTTCGTGGTCTACACCAGCAACGCCTTTGCGATCCTCGGCCTCCGGTCGCTCTACTTCCTGCTCGCTGACGCGCACGCCCGGTTCCAGTACCTCAAGGTCGGGCTCGCGTTCGTCCTCGTCTTCGTCGGCGCAAAGCTTGTCCTTTTGGACTTCCTGAAGATCCCCCCGCTCTTGTCGCTCGCGGTCATCGTTTCGATCCTTGCGCTTTCGGTCGGGGCATCGCTCTATCGATCGCCGTCACGTTCCTGATGGCCCGAGACAGGTTGGGTCCGCACTGGTGCGATCCGGCTTGCCATATGGATCCGGGCGTGCCATCGAGTACCGCCAGCGTCAGTCCGCGCCGGACTGGCGCTCGTGAACCCAAACGCGTATCTTCTGCGGCGGAGGATCTGACCGTGTCGACGTTCGTCATCGTTCACGGAGCCTGGGGCTCGCCCGCCGAAATGGAACCGGTGGTTGAGCCGTTGGAGTCGGCCGGCCACGCAGTGATCACCGTCGACCTGCCATGTGCCGACGCTGGTGCAACCCTGGAGCGATACGCCGCTGCCGTGCGCGCCGTACTCCCCGACGATCCGACCGACGTCGTGCTGGTCGGTCACTCGTTCGGAGGCTTCACCGTTTCGACCATCGCCGCGGAGAACGTTGGCATGTCGGTGGTGTACGTCGCGGCCTGGATACCGCGGCCGGGCGCATCGGTGCTCGATCTCTTCATGGGCAGCGATCCGTTCGCTGACGGTGACGAAGATGCAGGGATCGCTGCCTTGGGCGGACTGATCGTCAGCGCCGGCGCCGGTCTATGCGCACTGAACATTGAGCAGTACGTCGCCGCGGCCGATCCGTCCGAGCGGGAGGCGGTCCGGTCGTTTCTCGAGCGGACGCAGCGTCCACAGGGCATCGCCGCGCTGCGCCAGAAGTGGCACGGCGATCTGCCGACCTCCGGCCGACGCACCTACGTCCTGACCAGCGCCGATATGCTGGTCCCACCGGAGGCCCAACGGGCGATGGCGGCATCGGTGGGTGCCGAGGTCGTCGAGATCGACACGGGTCACGCGCCCTTCCGCGAGCAGCCCGCACGGTTTGTCGAACTGTTGGTCGCCACCACCCGCTGATCTCCTGGCTCTCGGCGCGGGCGGTGATCGCCCAGTCGACCCTTCGCAGTCGTTTTCGGCCGCTGGCGGTGCGCCATTCGACATCGGCAACACCTCGGTCTAGCCCGAACTTCCAGCCCGTTTGAACTCGTCAGCGTCCCGATCCCTGTTCAACAACGGCCTGTAGAGGGCTGTTGCGCATGGTGAGATGTAGCCAGAATATGGCTTGACTTGTAGGCCGTCCGTGCGATAATCGGTGCATGCCCAGACGAGCGACCGGTGCGATGCACGTGGCCAGAGTTCGGCGAGTCCACGAGGGCAAGGAATACGTCTCGGTTCTGCTCCGTCAGTCGTACCGGGAGGGACCCAAGGTCAAGCACCGGACGTTGGCCAGTCTGACCGCCCTGCCGGCGACGGTCGTCGACGCCATCGAGCGCAGTCTTCGGGGTGAGCGGCTGGTGCCGGCCGGAGCGGCCTTCCGGATCGTGCGCAGCCTGGCCCACGGCCATGTGGCGGCGGTCCTTGGCATGCTCCGCTCGCTCGGGCTCGAGACGCTCCTCGATCGACGCCCGTCGCGCCAGCGCGATCTCGCGGTGGCGCTCGTGGCGGGTCGGGTCGTGCGGCCGGCGTCGAAGCTCGCGACCGCTCGGCTGCTGGGGGTGACAACCCTCGGTGAGGTCATGGCCGTGGCCGGCGCGACCGAGGACGAGCTGTACGGCGCACTGGACTGGCTGCTGGCCCGCCAGGACCGGGTCGAGCGCGCCCTGGCGGCCCGCCATCTGGCCGCGGGTTCGCTCGTCCTGTACGACCTCACGAGCACGTACGTCGAGGGCAGCCACTGTCCGCTGGCCCGCCACGGGTACAGCCGCGACCATCGCCCGGACCGGCCGCAGATCGAGTTCGGCCTGCTGACCGATGCGCGGGGCTGCCCGATCGCGGTCGAGGCCTTCGCCGGCAACACCGCCGACCCGGCCACCGTGGAGGCCCAGGTCGACAAGCTGCGCGTGCGCTATGGCCTGACCGACATCGTCTTGGTGGGCGACCGGGGGATGCTCACCAGTGCCCGCATCAGCCGCCTGCGCGAGGTCGGCGGGATCGGCTGGGTGAGCTGCCTGCGCAGCCCGGCCATCCGTGCCCTGGTCGAGGCCGGCGACCTCCAGCTCGGCCTGTTCGACGAGCGCAACCTCGCCGAGATCACGAGCCCGGCGTTCCCTGGCGAGCGACTCGTGGTCTGCCGCAACCCGGCCCTCGCCGCGGAGCGGGCGCGCAAGCGCGAGGCCCTGCTCCTCGACACCGAGACCCTCCTCGACCGGGTCGCCCGGCAGGTCAGTCGGGGCCGCCTGCGCAGCGCCGCCGCGATCGGCCTGCGCGCGGGGCGGGTGGTCGATCAGAAGAAGATGGCCAAGCACTTCGAGCTGACGATCGCCGACGGCGTGTTCGTGTTCGAGCGCGACCACGCCGCGATCGCGCAGGAGGCCGCGCTCGATGGGCTGTACGTCGTGCGCACGAGCGTCGGACCGGAGCGCCTCGCCACGGCGGCCGTGGTCGAGACGTACAAGCGCCTGGCCTCGGTCGAGCGCGACTTCCGGATGTTGAAGGGCGACGACCTCGCCGTCCGCCCCATCTTCCACTGGCGAGCGGACCGGGTCCGGGCGCATCTCTTCCTGTGCTTCCTCGCGGCGTACGTGCGCTGGCACCTCGAGCGGGCCTGGGCGCCACTCCTGTTCCGCGACGAGGTCCCCCCGGAGCGGACCGATCCCGTCGCGCCGCTCGAGCGCTCGGCTGGCGCCGCGCGCAAGGACCGCGACCACGTCACCGCCGATGGCTTCCCGATCCACAGCTTCGGGACGCTCCTGGCCGAGCTCGCCACCCTCACCAGCAACCGGGTCGTACCCGCGGGGACCGACGAGCGGGCAGCCTTCGACCTCCTCACCGAGGCGACCCCGCTGCAGACCCGGGCGTTCGAGCTGCTCGACGTGTCACCCGCCTCGTTGTAGACAGAGCGGCGCAACTCATCTGGGGTGATCTGAACTCAAACCCACCCGTTCTTCAGTGGAAGTTCGGTTTAGAAGCCCAGGGAGGCGAGGTGGACGGCCATCCGGCGAGCGGCCCGTGCCCGGTGCGAAATCGCGTGCTTTTCGGCGGCGCTCCACAGCCCCAGGGTGCGGCCGCCCGGTGGCACCGACTCGGGCTCGAAGATCGGGTCGTACCCAAACCCGCCCGTCCCCCGGGATTCCAGCGCGATGCGCCCGCGGCAGGTCCCACGGGTCGTGATCAGGTCCAGCCCGCCTCGTGGACCGACTGCGGCGGGTCGTGCGAGCGCCAGGACGCACACGTACCGCGCGCCGCGCTGCCCGGGAGCGAGGCCTTGCAGCGCGCCCAGGAGCTTGGCGTTGTTGTCGGCATCGCTCGCGTCATCACCGGCGTAGCGGCGCGTCCGGACGCCCGGGCCACCGCCAAGAGCATCCACTTCCAGGCCTGAGTCGTCGGCCAGGGTCGGCAGGCCGGACACCCGCACCCCAACGCGCACCTTGATCGCCGCGTTCGTCTCGAAGGTCTCGCCGTCCTCGACCGGGTCGCCCTCGATGCCCAGATCGTCCAGGGACACCAGGTCCGTCCAGCGCAGTTCGAGGAGCTCACGCAGCTCTCGCAGCTTGTGGGTTGACCGGGTGGCGACCAGCAGCCGCCGGCGACTCACCGCCGGACGGTGGCCAGGACCGCGGCCTGCGCCTCGAACAACCGGGCCATACCGGCATCGGCGAGGTCCAGCAAGCGGTTGGCGGCCGCCCGATCAAACGGCGCCCCCTCGGCCGTGCCCTGGAGTTCCACGTACGCCCCGCCATCCGTACCAACCACGTTGAAGTCGACGTCCGCGCGCGAATCCTCGGAGTAGTCCAGGTCCAGGTAGGGCAGCCCATTGACCAGCCCGACCGAGACCGCCGCCACCTTGGCGACCAGGTGACGCTCCATCCCGTACGTGATGAGGGCCGCCGCCAGGGCGACGTAGCCGCCGGTGATCGAGGCGGTCCGCGTTCCGCCGTCCGCCTGGAGCACGTCGCAGTCGACGGTGATCGTCCGCTCACCGAGACGCGCCAGGTCCACCACACCACGCAATGAGCGTCCGATCAGCCGCTGGATCTCGTGCGTCCGCCCGCCGATCCGGCCCTTGACCGACTCGCGATCGGTCCGCTCCGCGGTGGCCCGCGGTAGCATCGCGTACTCGGCGGTGACCCAGCCCGTCCCCTTGCCGCGCAGGTGCGGTGGAACCCGATCCACGATCGTGGCCGCGCACAGGACCTCCGTGTCGCCGACCCGGATCCGGCACGATCCCTCGGCCCACTTCTGGACTCCGAGGGTGAAGCTGACGGGGCGCAGGTCGGCGGGTCCGCGCCCGTCAGCCCGGACGGTTGGTGGCCGATTGCCGATGGTCATCTCGTCTTCTCCTCAGCCTTGGCGGCATCCCACAGCGCATCGAGTGCGGCGAATTCGAGGTCGCGCAACGCGACGCCCTGGGCCGCGGCCGCCCGTTCGACACTTCCGAACCGCCGCCGGAACTTGGTGTTGGCGGCACGGACGGCGGCTTCGGCTTCGATCCCGCGCCGCCGAGCCAGGTTGACGAGCACGAACAGCAGGTCCCCGAATTCCTCGCTGCGCTCGGCGTCATTGGCGGCGCGACGCAACTCCTCGGCCTCCTCGACCACCTTGTCCAGCACGCCATCGATCGAGGGCCAGTCGTAGCCGAGGTTGGCCGCGCGCTCCTGCATCTCCTGGCTGGCGGCAAGGGCAGGCATCGAGGGGCTGATCCCGTCGAGCGCGCCTTTGGCGGGAGCGACCGCGGGAGCGTTCCGGCCGTTCGAGGCGTCCACGTCGCCGGCAGCGTCCGGGTGGCGTGTCTCGGCCTCGGCCGCCCGCTCATCGGCCTTGATTCGCTCCCACTGTCGGTTCACGTCCGACGCCGTGCGCGCCTCCGCGTCCCCGAACACGTGCGGGTGGCGACGGACGATCTTGGACGCGATCGCCGCCTGGACGTCAGCCAGGTCGAACACGCCGGCCTCGGCGGCCAACTGGGCGTGGAGCACGACCTGGAGCCACAGGTCGCCCAACTCGCCGGCCAGTTCGGGTGTCGCGCCACCGTCGAGCGCGTCGTAGACCTCGTACGCCTCTTCGAGCAGATGCTTGCGCAGTGACTGGTGCGTCTGCTCGCGGTCCCAGGGGCACCCGTCCGGCTGGCGCAGACGGGCGGAGATCCAGGGCATGGCCCACGGGCCGGCGAGCGCCAGCTCGGGGGCTAGCGGGGGCAGATAGAGCGGAGTCGCCAGGGCATCCGACCCCTCAGGCACCGGCGTCTGCAGCGAGCCAACGGTGGTCCCGTCAGAGGTCGCTCCGAATCGCCCAACCGGGTGATCGGCGGGGTACAGCCGCCCGAGCAGCGCCAGCGGGTCGCGCGACGCCGGACCTGCCCGGCCCGGCAGCGGCGGCGGCACCGGCGCACCAGGATCGCCGGCCCGGAGCAGCGCCAGCGGCACGATCAGGAGCGGTCGTGACGGTTCCAGCGGGCTGGCCAGCAGCCGCTCGGCCGCGACGATCTGCAGCCCGTGCGCCGGATCGAGGCCCCAGCGGAGCCGCGCCTCCGCGACGAGCGCGTCGAGCACCGGCTCCCCTGCCTACCCGATGCTGCCGGAGGTGTCGCGGACGATCGTGACCGCGCTCTTCTTCGCTTCGTACCAGTCGGAGAACGCGCTCGCCCGGAGCTCCTCGAGCTGGCTGCCTTCGGGCGTGCGAACCTCCTCGGCGATCACCTTGAACAGGTACAGCCCGTCACCCTCGACCGTGACCACCGCCGACGTCCGGCCGATCGGCGCCGCGAAGATGGCGTCGATCAGCGACTCGGCCAGCTGGCCCCTCGCGATCCAGCCGAGATCGCCCCCGGCACCGGCGGATTCGGCTTCCGAGTTGTCGCGAGCGAGGGCCGCAAAATCTGCGCCGTCATCGGCCAGCGCCTTGAGCGCATTGAGATGGTCCAGATCCGGCGGCAGATACATGACCTGGATCACGTGCCACCCGAACGCCGACTTGACCGGGTCAAGGAGGTCGCCGGCCTTGAGACCCGGGACGAGGATCGCGGCCTTGAACGCCTCGTCGAGACCACTGGCGCTATCGAAATAGGGCAGCTTGCCGCCCGAACCGGTTGGCCCCGTGGCACTGACCTCATCGCTCTGCTCACGGGCCATCGAGTCAAACTGGGCGGGGTCCGTGACGAGGGCGGCGTGTGCGGCCCGAGCCTCGTCCTCGGCCGTCTTCCACGATGGGTCGTCTTCAGGGACCGTCGATGCGGCACTGGGGTCGTCCTTGGGCGAGTACAGGATGTGGCGGGTCTTGATCGCATCGGCGGCGAGTGCCGGGCCCGCCTCCGCCAGGTAGATCTGCTGGACCTGGCGCTGCGGCCCGGGCTTGGTCACGTTCGCAACGATCTTGTCTTCCAGCTTCTGATGGATCACGTCAGCCAGGACCACGATGCGGTACTTGTCGAGCTCGATCTTGTCGTTGGTCAGCTTCACCTGGTAGGTGTCATCCACGGCTTCGGTGACGATCTCCGTCACCCGCCCGATCCGGAAGACGCCGTCCGCGCCCTCGAGCACGGCCGTCGGGGTGTTCACCGTGGCGGCGAAGAGCGCCGCGACCAACTTCGCGTCGAGTTGGGTTTCGGTGGCCTGGAGCCAACCCAGATCGCCACCTTGCGCGGCGTTGGCCGTGTTCGTCGAGACGGCTACCGCGACGTCCTCCCACGCCTTGCCATCGAGGAGATCCTTGAGGGCCGCGTCGGCGGCCGCTTTCGCCGCGGTCTCCTGGACGGGCGTCGGCACGGCGGTGCCGGGATCGGTCTCCGGTGCCACTTCGATCGCCCAAACGTGGCGCTGCTCGGGTGTCGTCGCCTCATCGAGGAGCTTTGCCTCCACCTCGTCGGGTGTCGCGCTGATTCCCTCCTCCGCGGCCAGCTTCGCCTGGAGCTTGCTGTCGATCAGGCGCTCGAGCGCGATCGATGCCAGCGCGTCCCTGGCGCCGGCCAGGGTCTGGAGCTGCGACTGGGCGGCGGCTTCACTCAGATACCCGCCGACGACGGCTGTTCGAACCTGTCGCTCGGCTTCATCCAGGCGCCATCCCTCGATCAGATAGCGGTCGCGGAATTCGTCCCGGGTGATCGACTGGCCGTCGACACTGGCGACCGGGGTGAGGTGCTCGTCATACCAGCTGAGCACCCCGGCGACGATCAGGATGATGACGGCGAGGGCGACGATGATCCCGAACCCGAGGTTCATGTAGAAGTTGCGGCGGTCCTGGTTTTCCCAGCCGGGACGCTGGGCGCGCTTGACGACGGGCTTGGCTTTGAAGGTCATGGGCTGGATGGGTTCCTGCTGGCATGGCCGGCTGGCGCCGGGGTGTGACGGGCAAGGTATGGTACCCGATGTCCTCCTGTTGGCATGGTCAGTGTCCCTTCGGCCATGGTCAGCTCCCGCCGTTGACGCCGAGCGCGGTCGCGAGCCGACCCCGGAGGGCCATGACGTAGCGGGTCGCGAGATGGTGGGTGTCGCGGTAGACCAGGTAGCGCCCGACGACCGTCGCGCACGGGTCGGTGGGACAGGCCCAGTTCGTGGGGTCCACGAATGTCACGCGGAGCTCTCGAGCCAGCCCCGCCTCCGTTGCCCGCCAGACATCGTCGATCATGCCGGCGCGTGGCTCGGTACAGGCGAGCACGTCATCGAGGTGGGCAGACAGGCAGTCGGGGGGATCGAGCCTGAACTTGGGGGTGTCGGCGATCAACGCGACCGACCCGGCCCGCGAGGCCAGCTCGGTCAGGGTGGTGCGCAGGCCCGCCGCGAGAGCCGCACCACCGTCAGCGGCCGCAGCGGCCGCCGGGCCATCGACCGCAGCGGACGGATATGGGTGGCTGCTGGCGACGATCACCAGGTCCGGCCGTTCTGCGGCCACTCGCCCGATCGCCGCCGCCCGCCACTCGTCGCACTCGGCATACGCCCGCTTCATGCCGGTGTTCCAGACCGTTATCGAGGCCGGAGTGCAGCCGCTCTTGGTCAGCGCCACCAGCCTCCAGGCACGTTCAGTGGCCAGCTGCTCCAGCGCAGGGAACCACTGGGCGGCATGGGAGTCGCCGAACAGGACGACCGTTGTTGCGGACGTCGGATCGCCGAACACGCAGTCGGGGATCGCAGTGGCCCGTTGTGAAAGGTGGCAGCCGTTGGCGTAGATGGACGGGATGTCGTCCCGGGCGGCGTCGAGCGACGGGATCAGGCCGGCGGGCACCGGACCACCCTGCGGTGGCGGGAACGCTGGCGCGGCGTCGGGATCCGGGCTGGCTGCGGGGTCGGGGCTGGCCCCCGGATCGCGGCTGGCTGCGGGGTCGGGGTTCGGCGTGGCGCTGGCGTCTGGCGTGGCGTCGCCGTCGGGCTCGGACGTCGGGGTCCCGGCCAGCCCGCCGATCTCGGGGAGCGGCTCGTCGATCGCGGACGCAGCGTCCGGGCCGCCGGCCGTGGCCGCGGCAAGACGTTCCGTGGTCACGAACCGGAGGCCCAGCGACGTTGCCGCCAGCGCCAGCGAAAGCCCGCCAGCGAGCGCCAGGTTTCGCCTCGGCACGAGGCCGACCCAACGCCCGCGACGAATCGGGTCCTCCAGCCAGCGCCGGCTGGCATACGCGATCGGGATGGCCGCCAGCATCAGCCCAACGCGTACGGGCAAGGGGAGCGTCTCGCCCGCGACCGCCGTGGGCAGGACCAGGATCGGCCAGTGCCACAGGTAGAGCGAGTACGAGATTCGCCCGAGGAATTGCGCAGGACGCCAGCCGAGAAACCTGGCCGGACCGGCCATGCCACCGCCGGCGGATCGTCGCATCCCGGGCAGCATCGCGAGCGCCGTGCCCAGCACGGGTAGCAGCGCCGCGGTCCCCGGAAACGGCGTGCCCGGGTCGATGACCAGCCCGGCCAGACCGATCATCACCAGGCCGACCCAGCCCGCACCGACCGCGAGCGGCCCCGGCAGCCGGGCGAGACGACCGGCTCCGACCGCCAGAAGCGCACCGATCCCCAGCTCCCAGGCCCGGGACGGAAGCGAGAAGAAGGCCCACGGTGCACTCTCCGTGGTCAACCAGAGCGCCAGCGCGAACGAGAGAGCCGTGACGACGACGGCGGCAATCCCCACCTGGCGCACCCGGTTGGGACCGATCCGGGTCACCACCAGGAGCA
>JANNQZ010000057.1:0-24854 GCA_031401015.1 Chloroflexota bacterium
GGAAGCGGCGCTGCGTCGCAAGCCAAAGGCCCTCGACATTGAGGCGCCCAAGGCTGCCAGCGGCGGCGACCCGTCCCCACCGGAATCCGAGCCGCATCGCGGGGCGCTCCGGCCCACCTTCCCGACGACCGATCAGCCGCCGGTCGCCGTGCGGGGACAGGGTCCGGTCAGCGGTCGGGCGTCCGAGGCGAAGGCGCCAGCGAGCACGCGAGCGAGCGCACCCGGGGTGCGTGAGCGAACGCGCGGAGCGGGCAACGCGCGGATCGGGCGTCCGGGCGCCGACCGTTAGCAGCGGGCCCGGCGTGCCCGGGATGGAGTACAAGGACTACTACGCCGTGCTCGGCGTCCCGAGGGCGGCGTCGCAGGCCGACATCAAGAAGACCTTCCGCAAGCTCGCCCGACAGCACCACCCCGATGCCAAGCCAGGTGATGCCGCCGCCGAACGCCGGTTCAAGGAGGTCAACGAGGCCAACGAAGTCCTTGGCGACCCGATCAAGCGAAAGCAGTACGACGAGCTGGGCGCCAACTGGGAGGCGATCAGTCGCGCTCGCGCGGCGGAGAGCGGCGCCGGCCGAAGTAGTGGCGGTCCATTTGCTGGTTTCAGTGGGGCCGGTGGGAACGTCCGCTACGAGTTCCGCACCAGCGGCGAGTCCGGCGGCTTCTCCGATTTCTTCCGCATCTTCTTCGGCGAGGAAGCCGATGCGGGCGCGCCCGATGGACGAGCGACGCGCTCAGCGAGTGGAACGCGAGCGACGCCCCGAGCAGGAGCCGGAGCCGGAGCCGGGGGCAGTTTCGAGGACATCCTCGCGGGCATGGGCGCCGCCGGGTCGTTTGGCGCTGGTCAGCCGGCGGGACGGAGGGCAGGCGGCCACGCCACCGGTCGTGGCGCCGGGCACACCGATCACGCCCCGCCGGCAGGGACCGGCGCCGGACGGTCGCGCCGCGCCGAGACCGCTCCGGCAGCCGAGGCGCTTGCCGAAATCAACCTCGGCGAGGCCTATCGGGGGACCAGCCGGGTGGTGGAGGTCGACGGGAAGCGGTTCGAGGTCAAGATTCCGGCTGGGGCGGACACCGGTACGCGGATCCGCCTGACCGGCAAGGCGCCCGGTGGGGGCGACCTGTTCGTCGTCGTCGATCTGCAACCGGACACCATGTTCACGCGACGCGGTGCAGACCTCGAGCGCGAACTCCCGCTGACCCTCGAAGAGAGCCTGCTCGGCGCCGAGGTCAAGGTCGAGACCCTGAAGGGCAAGGTGCTGCTCACGATCCCGGCCGGAACCCAGACCGGACAGATCTTTCGGTTGACCGGCCAGGGGATGCCGCGCATGAAGACGAGCGGCCATGGTGACCTGTACGTGCGGGCCCGCGTCATCCAGCCGACCAATCTGTCCGATGAGGCCAAACAGGTCGCCCACGAGTTCTTCAAACTCGTCAGGCAAGCGGACCCACGCTGAAGGCCCTGGTACCGGACGCCGCACCGCACGATCAAGAGAGACCAACATGCAGCTTGAACGCTTCACCCAGAAGGCCCAGGAGGCCATCATGGCCGCCCAGGCCACCGCCCAGCGGCTCGACAGCCCGGTGCTGGACGCCGAGCACATCCTGTCCGCCCTGGTCGAACCCGACGACAGCGTCCCCACCGAGACCCTGCGACGTCTTGGCGTCGACCTGCCGGGGTTCCGCGGCGAGATCGCCGCCATCCTCGCCCGACGAGCCCGGATCAAGGGCGGTTCGCTGTCGTTGGATCCTCGTGCCCGACGGGTGATCGAATCCGCAGAGGCCGAGGCGAAACGGCTCGGTGATGCATATGTCTCGACTGAGCACCTGCTCCTGGGCATCGCCGAGGTCGGCGGCGAAGCGCAGAAGCTCCTGGAGCGTCACGCGGCCGGCCGCGAGGCCATCTTCGCGGCGCTCCAGGGCGTGCGGGGCGGCCAGCGTGTCACCTCGCAGAACCCCGAGGGAACCTATGCGGCCCTCGAGAAGTACGGCCGCGACCTGACCGCGGAAGCGCGCGCCGGCAGGCTCGATCCCGTCATCGGGCGCGACAAAGAGATCCGCCGGGTCGTGCAGGTCCTGTCGCGTCGAACCAAGAACAACCCGGTCCTGATCGGAGAGCCCGGCGTCGGCAAGACCGCCATCGCCGAAGGCCTCGCCCAACGGATCGTGCGCGGTGACGTTCCGGAGACGCTCAAGGACAAGCGCGTCGTCTCGCTGGACCTGGGCGCGCTGATCGCCGGGGCCAAGTTCCGCGGCGAGTTCGAGGAGCGCCTGAAGGCTGTCCTCAAGGAGATCAAGGACGCCGAGGGCCGGGTCATCCTGTTCATCGACGAGCTGCACACGGTCGTCGGCGCGGGAGCTGCAGAGGGCGCCATGGACGCGTCAAACCTGCTCAAGCCAATGCTCGCCCGGGGCGAGCTGCACACGTTCGGGGCGACCACGCTCGACGAGTACCGCAAGCACATCGAAAAAGACGCCGCGCTGGAACGACGCTTCCAGCCGGTGGTCGTGGACCAGCCGACCGTCGAGGAGACGATCAGCATCCTGCGTGGCCTGCGCGAGCGCTACGAGGTCCATCACGGGGTCCGGATCACCGATTCGGCGTTGGTTGCCGCGGCCACCCTGTCCAACCGCTATATCACCGAACGCTTCCTGCCCGACAAGGCGATCGACCTGGTCGATGAGGCGGCGTCGCGGCTGCGGATGGAGATCGATTCGATGCCGATCGAGCTCGATGAGCTCGAGCGCCGGCGGATCCAGCTCGAGATCGAACGCGAGGCCCTGCGCAAGGAATCGGACGATGCTTCGAAGGCGCGACTCGTGGCACTCGAGCGCGAACTGGCTGACGTCCAGGAGCAGGCCGGCGAAATGAAGGGGCGTTGGGAGGCGGAGAAGGGGGCGATCTCCGCGATCCGGGCCACCAAGTCGGAGCAGGAGTCGCTGACCGTCCGAATCGAGCAGGCCGAACGCGAAACCGACTATGCGACCGCGGCCCAGCTCAAGTACGGCACCCACAAGGAGCTGGCGGACCGGCTGACCGGGCAGCAGCTGGCACTGGCCGCGCTCCAGGGTCCCGGGGCCCTGCTCAAGGAAGAGGTCACCGCGGACGACATCGCGGAGATCGTGGGCGCCTGGACGGGGATCCCGGTCAGCCGCTTGATGGAGGGCGAGACCGCCAAGCTGCTCCAGATGGAGGATCGGCTGCACGCGCGGGTGATCGGCCAGGACGAGGCGATCGCAGCCGTGTCCGACGCGGTCCGCCGGGCGCGGGCCGGACTGAACGATCCGCGCCGCCCAATCGGCTCGTTCATGTTCCTTGGCCCAACCGGCGTTGGCAAGACGGAACTGGCGCGCGCCCTGGCGGCCTTCCTCTTCGACGACGATGACTCGCTCGTCCGGATCGACATGAGCGAGTACATGGAGAAGTTCTCCGTGTCGCGGTTGATCGGCGCACCGCCCGGTTATGTCGGCTACGACGAGGGCGGCCAGCTGACCGAGGCGGTCCGGCGACGGCCGTACCAGGTGGTCCTGCTCGATGAGATCGAGAAGGCGCACCCGGATGTCTTCAACGTCCTGCTCCAGGTCCTCGACGACGGGCGCCTGACGGATTCGCAGGGCCGCACGGTGGATTTCAAGAACACGGTCGTCATCATGACCAGCAACATCGGGTCGGCGGCGATCGCGGCCGCGGGTGCGCGGGCCGGTGACGCGGCCTATGCGGCCATGAAGCGCGAGGTCACCGATTCGCTGAGCGCCCATTTTCGCCCGGAGTTCCTCAACCGGGTCGACGAAGTGATCGTGTTCCATGCACTGACCGATGCCGACCTCGATCGGATCGTGGAGCTGCTGCTGGCCGAGCTCGGCCGGCGCCTGGCGGCCCTGGACCTGGTGCTCACGCTCACTCCGGCAGCCCGGGCCCTGGTCGTCCGCGAGGGCACGGACCCGGCGTTCGGGGCGCGGCCGCTCAAGCGCACGATCCAGCGCCTGGTGGAGAACCCACTGGCCCGGGCGCTCGTGTCGGGTGAGTTCAAGGCGGGCGACCGGGTCACGGCAGACGCGGACCTCGGCTCCGGGACCGTGGTCTTCTCGACCGAGGCGGCAACGGTGGTGACGGAGGGCGGTGTTCGACGCGACGCGCGCCGGCACTCCGGAGATGAGCCGGCCTCACCGTTGGGAGCCGGGTCTGGCCGGGCCTCGAGCGTTCTGGATCTGCCGCCAACCACAGAGCGCAAGCGCGGCGACGGCGAGCTGGTCAACTAGGGGTGGTGCCACGACACGGGGCCAAGCTTGGCCGTCGTCGCCGCGCTGTCGTCATGCCCCCACCAACCTCGGGCACGCGCGGTGGTCACGACCCAGCGCGACTCGCGGTCACATGGCCCAGTGCGACTGGGAGTCAACGATGGCCGAGTGCGACTGGCAGTCGACGGCATCGACCGAGGAACCCATCCACCTTCTCCAGCGACGATGAATGCGACTGGGAGTCAACGATCAAGCGCGATGCGGTCCTGATCACACCCCTGGACCTCGTCCTGTTGCCTGCCCGTCGCGAAGGCGCAGCTGCGGTCATCTGAGCGATGCGGTTCGAACTGGCGGTCGCGCGGCTGGCGATCCTCCCCGCCCCGTTACCGGCGCCGGCCGATGCACTCATGCCCACGTATGTCGGACCCGCCGGCACGCTTCCGCCGTGGGTCCCCGCCGACCGGGGTGGCTCGCGCGCCGCGGCTGTGCTGGTGCTGCTTTTTCCCGATGAGGACGGGGACGCCCGCGTGGTTCTGACGGAGCGAGCGGCACGTGGCGGTGATCACGGCGGCGAAGTCAGCTTCCCGGGTGGTCGCCCTGAACCCGCTGACCGGGACCTTGCCGCGACGGCGTTGCGGGAAGCCGTGGAGGAGGTAGCCCTGGACGAGGCCGGGGCCGGCGTGCGGATCATCGGCCACCTTGAGCGTTGCTGGATCCCGGTGAGCAACTACGAGGTGACCCCGGTCCTGGCGATCGCGGATCGGCGCCCGCTGCTGGTCCCGTCGCCGCACGAGGTCGCCCGGATCATCGCGCCTCGGGTCGCGGCCTTCCTGCCCGGCGCTCCCCTTGAGATCGTCAATCGCACCATCGGCGGCTGGCCGATCCGCTACGGCGCCTACCGAATCGACGATCTCCTCGTGTGGGGAGCTACCGCCCGGATCCTCAGTCAGCTGGGCGCGGTGCTCAGGGCGTGATGATCTGCGCGCCGGCTCGGACAGTGCGACGCAACCCGGCGGTCTGGTTGGTCACGACCCTGGCTGCAGCCGTGTGCTAGCTGGTGGCCATGCGCGTACAGATAACCATGGACGACGAGACCGTCCGCCGGCTGGCCCGATGCCCGATCTCGAAGTCGACCATTGGCCGGTAGGCGAACGCTGACGGTTATCGTTATCGGTTCGACCGGCTGACGCAGTGGGCCGATCCGGGGCTGGTCGACGCATGACGTTCTTCCCAGAGGGACAAACCGCACAAACGGGCCCTCTGGAGGGCCGATTCTGCGTCAGATGATCCCTGAGCGGACTGGAATTGGCTAGGACGCGCATCCCGGGGGCGGCCGGTGGCGATCGATCTGCTCCGATCATCCGATATGCCGCCATTCATCGCGACCGATCAGCTCGCCCAGACCCGAATGGCGGCAGCTGGTTCTCTTCGGAAGAACAGGCTATGGCCGAGGCCGCTCGTCCGGATCGGTTGGGCGTCGCCTGGCCTCGATTCCAGCCATCCTCGGGCTGGCCGTTTGCAGGGGACGTCGCTGGTCGTCACGGCGCCGTCATCGAATACGTCTGCCTCCCGCAGCCCGACCGTCATACAGGTTCGCCCGCGTCCGGATCGGTGATCGCCGGGCGGCTGGTGGGCTCCGCGAGCTGGCCGATCCCGCGGACAGCCGGCAGGTCATCCGAACCCGCGCTGCCGCCCCGGCCGGGCAGCACCCCACCGCCATCATCCGCCCCTGCAAGCTCGACGACCAGGGCACGCATCTCGGAGTGTTCGGTCCAGGCCGAGTGGATCACATCGGCTGGCCAGCAGGCGGACTCGCCGGCGGCGATCCGGATTCGCTCGTCGCCGACGCCCACCCAGCCGCCGCCCTCGATGACGACGAACCACGTCGCGTTGGGACTCGAATGCGGTTCGATCCGGGCGTTCCGTGCAAAGGCCATCTCCGAGACGATCCCCCGGCCATCCGCGTGAATGACCTGCCCCGTCAGCCCGACCGAACCGGCCGGCCCATCAGGACGACGGTGCCCGACGCCAAACCGCCGGATTTCGATCGGCATGATCAGCGGCCGACCCTACCGCCGCGAGTCAACGCGACCGGGGACGCGAGGTGGCGCGGGCGAGGCGGGACCCAACCGCGTCGACCCTGACCCTACCGGCGGCGGCGCTGCGAGCGGCGTCCGCCGCGGCGTCGAATGGTCGCCTCCGGATCGGCGAACTTCTGCTTGCTGTAGTAACGCTCGCGGGCCAGCCGTGTCTCGTGGGCGGCCAGAATCGGGGGGAAACGCCGATAACGGATCCAGACCAGCGCGCCGATCCCGATCACTTCGGTCGCGAGGACGAGGAAGAAGTCGAACACGAACAACGACTCGATGATCAGGAGGCTGAAGGTGATCAACCCGGTCCACCACATCCACTCCCACATGTCCAGGTACGGTGGGTGCTTGCGGAGCTGCCGCGTGCGGACCCGGTAAAGCACGCCGAGGACGACCAGCAAGATGCTCGAGCCGATCCAGGTGGGGTGGAACAGGTCGGCGAAGTTGCGCTGGCTGAACGACAGGAACAGGTAGTCCCAAGGGGCGAGCGTCACCCTCAAACCTCGTGATTCGCGTGGGGATTGGTGGGCCGGAGTATGCCACGTCAGGACGGTATACTCGGCCACAACGTGGGGCGCCGGCGCACCGTTTCGGGGCCGGATGATGCACCCGACGCCACGCCGCGAGACGAACGGGAGGTTGCCCCCGGGTGCGAGCCCTGCTGTCAGTGGCGAATCGGGACGGGATTGCGACCCTTGCCCGGGATCTGCTCGCCCTCGATGTCGAGATATTCGCCACGGACGGGACCCGGGACTACCTTGCCGCTGAGGGCGTCCCGGTCGCCTCGGTGTCGGAGTTGACCTCGGGTCCGGCCATGGTCGGCGGCCAGGTCAAGACCTTTCACCACGCGATCTACGCGGGCATCCTTGCCCGCCGCGATGTCCAGGCCCAACTCGACGAGTTGCGCGGTCAGGGGATCGGCCTGATCGACCTGGTAGTGGTCAACGTCAAGCCGTTCGCCCCGGCCATCGGGGTCAAGCTGATCGGTCTCGATGAAGCGATCGAGATGATCGATGTTGGCGGGGCGGCGCTCCTTGGTGCGGCGGCGCGCAACGCGGCGGGCGTGGCCGCGGCATCGGATCCGTCGCACTATCCGATCATCACCGCGGAACTCCGCGAGCGCGGCATGGTCACCCCAGAGACCCGCGCCCGCCTGGCCGCTGAAGCCTTCAGCACCGTGGCCGCCTATCACGCCGAGATCGCCGCCTACCTCAACCAGATCACCGGGAACATCTTTCCGAGCCGGCTCGCCATCGTGCTCGAAAAGGTCGACGACCTGCGCTACGGTGAGAACCCGCATCAGCGCGCCGCCGTCTATCGCGAGACGACCCACCGAAGCGGCACCGTCGCCGACGCCGCCCGCCTCCAGGGCGAACTCCCCTCGTTCAATAACCTGCTGGACCTCGACGCCGCGTACCGGATCGCCCGCGATTACACGGCCCCAACAGTGGCCATCGTCAAGCACACCGATCCCGTCGGCCTGGCTTCCAACGATGAGCTGGTCGAAGCGTACCGGCATGCCGTGGAGACGGATCCCGTTGCCGCGTTCGGCGGCATTGTGGCGGTCAATCGCGAACTGGACGGGGCGACGGCCCGCGAGATCGCCGCCAACTCGTACGAGGGCGTCGTGGCGCCCGGGTACAGCCAGTCGGCGCTGGGCATCCTGCGCGGCAAGCCCGGGCTGGAACTGCTGGCGGTCCCACCGGACCCAACAGAGGGCATGCGCGATTACGGGATTGCCAGCCTTGACTTCAAGCGGATCGCCGGCGGTCTGCTGGTGGAAACCCAGGACGAGCTTGGGCTCGATCGCCGGCAGCTCCAGGTCGTGACCGTTCGCCGACCGACGCTCGAGGAGCTGACCGACCTCCTCTTCGCCTGGCGAGCCGTGCGACACGTTCGCTCGAATGCGGTCATCCTGGCGCGAGGCGGGGCGACCGTCGGGATTGGTGCCGGTCAGGCCAGCCGCCTCGTGTCGGTCGAAATCGCGCTTCGGCGAGCAGGCGACCGAGCCAGACTCTCCGTCATGGCGTCCGACGCCTACTTCCCATTCCCGGACGGGATCCAGGCAGCGGCCGGGGCGGGGGTGACCGCCATCATCCAGCCCGGCGGTTCGATTCGCGATGAAATGGCGATCGAAGTCGCGGACCGCCATCACCTGGCGATGGTCTTCACCGGTCGCCGCCACTTCCGGCATTAAGAGGGAATCCGTTGGAGCAATTGCTCGCACTCGACATGGTCCGCGTCACGGAGGCTGCGGCGATTGCGTCGGCGCGGTTCATGGGCCGCGGCGCGCGGAACGAGGCGGACAAGGCCGCCACCGAAGCGATGCGCCGGACGATGGACGAGATCGACTTCGCCGGACGAATCGTCATCGGCGAGGGCGAGCGCGACGAGGCACCCATGCTCTACATCGGCGAAGAGGTGGGGCGAGGACGGCGCGGCGACCCGGGTGTGCCCATGGTCGACATCGCCGTTGACCCGCTTGAAGGGACGAACCTGGTCGCTCACGGTCAGGCCGGTGCGATCACCGTCCTTGCGGCGTCGGAGGCCGGCGGCCTGACGAACGCCCCCGACACCTACATGGAGAAACTGTGTGTCGGTCCCATCGTGGCGGGCAAGGTGGACATTCGGGAATCGCCCACCGAAAACCTGGGGCGCATCGCCGAGGCGCTGGGTCGCAGGGTGAACGACATCACCGTGGTGATCCTGGAGCGGCCGCGTCATGACGCGCTTATCGCGGAAGTGCGGGAGGCGGGCGCGCGGATCAAGCTGATCGGCGACGGGGACCTGTCCGCAGCCATCTCATGTGCGGTTTCCGGCACGGGCGTGCATGCCGTCATGGGGATCGGCGGCGCGCCGGAGGGCGTCATCACGGCGGCCGCCCTGCGTTGCCTGGGCGGCGAGATCCTGGCGCGCTTCCGCTATCGCAATGACGATGAACGAGCGCGCGGAGCGAGGATGGGCCACGGCGACGAGGAGCGGGTCTACTTCACCCATGAACTCGCCCCAGGCGAGAACCTGGTCTTCGCGGCGACCGGTGTGACCGCCGGCGATCTGCTCCAGGGAGTCCGGTTCTTCGGCCGCGGCGCGCGAACGCACTCGCTGACGATGACCTACCAGACGAGACAGGTCCGCTTCATCGACACCGTCCACATGTTCGACCGAACCAGTCCGCCGCCCGTGCGGTTGTAGAGGAATCTGCGCGATGACCAAGATCGGCTACGCGGCGATGCTGGAACAATTCCACCCGACCGAGTTGCTCGACTGGTGCGCCCAGGCGGAGCGCGCGGGCTTCGAAGCTGGGTTTATGGTCAGCGAGCATTTCCATCCGTGGACCCCACAGCAGGGCCAGAGTGCCTTCGCCTGGTCATTCATGGGTGCACTCGGCCAGCGGACAGCGCTCCGCTTCGGGACGGCGGTGACCTGCCCGGGCTTCCGCTACCACCCGGCCGTCATCGCCCACGCCGCCGCAACGCTTGGGGCCATGTACCCCGGGCGCTTCTACCTCGGCCTGGGTGCGGGCGAAGCCCTGAACGAGCACGTCATCGGCGGGCAGTGGCCGGAGATCGGGATCCGCAGCGCGATGATGTTCGAGTCGATCGAGATCATCAACAAACTGTTCACCGGGGCCGTCGTCAAACACAAGGGCGAATTCTTCACCCTCGAGAGCGCGAAGCTGTACACCCGCCCGGAGGTCGCCGTCCCGGTCTATGTCGCGACGGCGGGCCCGGTGAACGCGAAGAAGACCGGCAAGTTCGCCGACGGGATCATCACCGTTGGCGCGGCCGACGAGAAGATCGGGATGCTTTGGGCCAAGTACGAGGAGGGCGCCCGCGAGGCCGGCAAAGACCCATCCCGGTCACCCAAGATGCTCCAGATCCACGTCTCGTGGGCGCGCACGGACGAGGAGGCCGTCCAGAACGCGATGGTCGAGTGGCCAAACGGCGGGATGCCGTTTCCCAAGCAGGACATCAAGAACCCGGAGGACTTCGCCGCGATGGCGAAGCTGGTCAAGCCCGAGGACTTCCGCAATCGGGTGCTCATGACCAGTGATCTGGAGGCGCACACGGCGCACATCCAGCACTACGTGGACATGGGCTTTGATGAGGTGCACGTCCACAACGTGGGCCGCAACCAGGCCGAGTTCATCGAGGTCTTTGGCCGGGAGGTCCTGCCAAAGCTGCGCCTCGGCTGAGGGAGAGCAGGTGGCTTGGCTGCCGATCGAACGCGCGGCTCAGGTCCCGGTCGCCTCGATTGCAGCACCCAGGCGTTCCACCAGCCGCCATGCGTCGTGGTAGGTGTTGTACAACGGGACGGGCGCGACCCGGATGATGTCCGGCGCCCGGACATCCGCGACGACCCCGCGCGCCGCTAGGCCTGCGAGGACCGCTTCGGCGTTCTCGATCAGGAGCGACAGCTGGGCGCCGCGCGCCGCCGGATCGGCGGGGGTGATCACTTCGACCGGGAGGCGCTCAAGCAGCCGAGCCTGGGAGGCGGGCGTGGTCCTCGCGGGCGTGTCGGCGGGTTCGATCTGCTGGTTTGAGGGCGGAACGACCGACTCATTCGGCGGGCTCGCGGCACTGACCGGAGGTTTGGGATTGCGGCCCGGCAGTCACTCACCGCACTACGACGGCGAGACGGAACGGCGGCCCACCTACCATCGGCTGATCGCCGATGGGACGCTCCCTGACGGGTACGCGGCGGACGACGGCGCCCCGCTGGTGTTCCACGCTACGGAGTTGGCCGAGGTCGTCGCGTCGAGGCCTCCGGCGCGGGGCATCGGGTCACTCGGGGTCCGGACGGCGACGCGATCGAGACGGATCTGCCGACACGCTACCTGGGCTGACCGGCGGACCCGACTGACCCGGCGGACCCGACGGACGCGGCGGACGCGGCGGACTCCGGCGGCGCAATCGGGCGCCCGGCGCCTCCACCGCGACCTGGCGATCCGACTCCAACCCCATTGGTCTACACGACCGATTCCGGCCTCGAAGCGACGATCTCGCCAGCCGGGCTGGAACTTCTGACCGGTTTGCCGCCGCGCTGGTCGTTGACACCAACCATGTTGGAGTCATCGCCCGGCCCGTGTCCGGTACACCAACCGGGTTGGAATCGCCGCGGCCGAGCTTGCCGACAGTCGGGACTCGGCCGTCAACGCCGGATTGGGCGCCACGCGCTCGCGGCCGTGTCCCATTCGCCGATGACGCGAACGGCAGCGGGGCCCTCGATTTCGAGTTGCCGCCGCCGTGCCGTCGCAACGCTCCGACCCCAGCCCGGCGGCACCAGCCCGGGCTCGAGGTCCGCCAGCGGCGCCAGCACGAACAGCCGCTCCCCGGCCGACTGATGCGGCACGACGAGCAACCCGCTCCCCGCGCCGGAGTCCGTGGAGCGGGCCCCCGGCGGCCGCTCGATGGCGAGGCGGGCGCGCCCGAAGACCAGCAGGTCTAGATCGAGCTCGCGCGGGCCCCAGCGACGACGTCGGCGCCGCCCGAACGCGCGCTCCAGCATTTTCAGCGACGTCAGCAGCCCTAGCGCACCGGTCCCCGCATCCCGGCCGGCGTCCACATCCAGCGCCACGACCGCGTTGAGGAACTCCGGCTGGTCAGTCACGCCGACCGGCTCGGTGGCGTACAGGCGCGACACCATGCGAACCCGAGCGCCGGGCAACGCCGAAAGCGCCCCGACGGCCTCGGTCAGTGTCGCCCACGCGTCGCCGACATTGGCTCCCAGGCCGATGTAGGCACGGACCCGTCCTGCTGGCATGCCCCCAAGCCTCGCATATCCCGCGCACCTATCATCAGCCGCGATGCACGACGTGATCGAGCTTCGCGGTGCCGGCGACTTCGACGCCATCCTGGGCTGCGACCCGCCCACCTTCTCGGAGGCTGACGCGGCGCGGATCGCCACCGACACGTTTGGCGTGCGCGCGACGACGGCCCGCAGCCTCGGCAGCGAGCGAGACCAGACATTCCGCCTGGCGGCGGCCTCCGGAGAGGGACTGGCGATCATGAAGATCTCCAACCTCGCCGAGGATCCCGCGACCCTGGACATGGAGGCGCTCGGCGTCCTGCACGCCAATGGGGCCGACCCGACCATCCCGCTCGCCCTGCCCTGGATGGTGCCCGGTGCGGATCCGGTGGCTCCCGGGGAGGGCGCCGACGGCGACGGCTCCCGCAGCCTGGCCATTTACCGGGCATCGGTCGACGGCCCGGCCGGCGCCTACTTCGTCCGAATGTACGACGTCCTGCCCGGTCGCGGTCGAAGCGATCCCATCGACCTTTCAGACGCGGCACTCGCGGCCTGGGGAGCGATGGCGGCCCGGCTCGCGCGCGCGCTCCGCGGCTTCATCCACCCGAAGGCACAGCGGCGGATGCTGTGGGACGTGCAGCACACTCCGCGCACCCGGGCGCTGCTCGGCGACATCGCGGACCCTGGACAGCGCGGCGCCGTCGAGGACGTGCTCGATCGATTCGACGCCGTCGTGACCCCCCTCTGGCCGACCCTGCGCGCCCAGGTTGTCCATAGCGACCTGACCGTCGACAACGCGCTCGTTGACGAGGAAGGGCGGATCACCGGCATCGTCGACTTCGGCGACATGAGCTGGTCGGCGATGGTGGTCGATATCGCGTCGGTGATCGATTCGCTGGCGTCCGGCCGAGACGGCGACGAACTCTTCCGCGTCTCGCGCCTCGTCCTGGACGGCTACCAGCGGCTCACGCCGCTCGAACCCATCGAGCTGGCGATCATGGGCGAGCTGATCGCGGCACGGTCGGCGGTGACCATTGCGATCTCGTCGTGGCGCGCGGGCCGCGGGCTCGAGGACCCGAGCTTCGCCGAGCGCTACAACGCCTCGGCCGAGTCGATCATTCGAACCATCCTGGGGACCGGCTGGGACGAGACCTCGCGGCGCCTCAGCTCGGAGCCAGGTCGGACGCCGTCAGGCTCGACATCGAGCTCGGAGCCAGGCTCGTCTTCGCCCACGACGTCCGACACCGAACTGGCCGCGCGCCGCGCACGGGTGCTCGGGCCCGCCATCGAACCCCTCAGCTACGAACAGCCGATCCAGCTGGCCAGCGCGGACGGCGTCTGGATGACCGATACGGACGGGCGCCGCTACCTCGACGCCTACAACAACGTGCCGTGTGTCGGCCATGGCCACCCCCGCGTCACGGAGGCCGTTGCGCGCCAGGCGCGCCTGCTCAACACGAACATGCGCTATCTCCACGGGGCCGCGATTGAACTCGCCGAGCGCCTCGTCGCCAGCTGCCCGGTCGGGCTGGACACGGTCCTGTTCGTCAACTCCGGTTCCGAGGCCAACGACCTGGCGTGGCGAATGGCGACGACCTTCACGGGCAACGCCGGTGGCTTGTGCACCGCCCGCGCCTACCACGGAATCTCCGAGGCCAGCGCCGCCCTTTCGCCGGAGAGCTGGCTCGGTGGGCGCGCGCCGGCTCACGTCGAGACGTGGGCGCCGCCGGACACCTACCGAGGGACCAACCCCGACCCGTCCGTCTTCGCCGCCGCGCTGGACCGGCTGCGGGCCCGTGGTCTGGCGCCGGCCGCCGCGATCCTCGAC
Source organism: Chloroflexota bacterium (assembly GCA_031401015.1). Taxonomy (GTDB): domain Bacteria; phylum Chloroflexota; class Limnocylindria; order Limnocylindrales; family CSP1-4; genus SPCO01. The sequence goes on from JANNQZ010000057.1 coordinate 13,903, forward strand.
GGCGTCCTGACCAGCGACGGCTTCTACGATCCGCCCCCCGATTATGTGGCGGAGCTGGTCCGCCTGACCCACGAGGCGAGCGGGCTGTGGATCGCCGACGAGGTCCAGGGCGGTCATGGCCGAACCGGGGAGGCGCTCTGGTCATTCGAACGGTTCGGGATCACGCCGGACTTCGTGACCCTGGGCAAGCCGATGGGCAACGGCCACCCGATCGCCGCGGTGATCACACGGCGCGAGATCGCCGAGCGCTTCGCCGAGGACACGGTCTTCTTCAGCACGTTTGGCGGCAACCCGGTGTCGGCGGCCGCCGGCCTGGCAGTCCTGGACGTGCTGGACGACGAACGGGTGCTGCCCCGGGTCCAGGCGGCCGGCGAGGCGCTCCGCGGAGGAATCCGTGAGATCGCCTCACGCCACACAGCCATCGGCGACGTGCGCGGCGTCGGCCTGGCGATCGGAGTCGAGATCGTGCGCGACCACGTCACGAAGGAACCCGACCCGGCCGCCACGACTGCGATCAAGGAAGGCATGCGCGATCGCGGCGTGCTCGTCGGCACGACCGGCGTCGCCGGCAACATCCTCAAGGTCCGCCCGCCCCTCGCGTTCACCACGGTCGAGGTCCCGGTCTTTCTCGATGCCCTGGAAGGCGCGTTCAGCGGACGATGACCCAGCCGGCCGTCAATGAGGCAGCGAGACGAAGAAGGTAGAACCTGCGCCCGGCCCATCGGACTCGGCCCACGCCTGACCATCCATCGCCTCCGCCAGGGCGCGAACGATGGCAAGACCGATGCCGGACCCACCGAGCGCCCTGGAACGCGACGGATCGACCCGGTAGAAGCGCTCGAAGACCTGCGACCTCTGCTCGGGGGTCAGTCCGGGTCCGAAGTCCTGAACGGACAGGACGACCGTTCCGTCACGGGGCGACGCAGCGACCACCACCCGTGATCCATCGGGAGCGTAGCGCAGAGCGTTCGAGAGGTAGTTGTCGAGGATCTGGGCCACCCGATCGCGATCGGCGAGGGCCGACAGGTCTGTCGATGCGGGCGCATAGTCGAGGGTAATGTGTCGGGAGGCCGCGCCCGTTCGGGCCCGGTCGACCGCCTCGCGAGCCACCCCGACCACGTCGACTGGCGCCAGTCGGAGCGGTAGTTCGCGGGCCTCTGCCCGCCACAGGTCCTGAAGGTCGCCGATCAGCCGATTCAGGCGGGCCGTCTCGCGGCGGAGGAGTTGCCAGGTCTCCGGGCTGGGGGCGACGACCCCGTCTTCCAGTCCTTCGAGGTAGCCGTCGAGCGTGGTGAGGGGTGTGCGCAACTCGTGGGCGACGTCGCCGACCAGTCGGAGTCGGCGGCGCTCCGTGGCCTCGAGCGACCCGGCCATGCTGTTGAAGGACGCGGCGAGGTCGCCGATCTCGCCTTCCCCAGCGGCCGGAACCCGCTCGGCGTAGTGGCCGGCGGCGATTCGATGGGCGGCGGCCGCGAGGCGGGTCACCGGTCCGGCCACGCGGGTGGAGATGGCCAGGCCCACGGCGATGGCCGCCACCACCGCGGCGATGGCCGCCGCCAGCAGGGCCGTTCGCACCGCGACCCCGAAGGCCTCCAGGGTGACCGCGTCCATCTGCTGACCGGCCGGGTCGTCTGGGCGATGGCCCATCGCCTCGGAGAAATAGCCCGGTCCGACCAGGCTAACGGCCACCAGGACCGTGCCAAGGGCGACGCCGACCACGACTAGGTTGGCGGTGAGGAAGCGGGCCCGCAGGGAGCGCGGCAGACGCATCAGCCGTCCGCCAACTTGTAGCCGACACCGCGGACCGTCTCGACGAAGCCGTCGCCGATCTTGCCTCGGAGGTTGGCCACGTGGACATCGACCAGGTGGTCGTCACCGACGAAGGTCGGGCCCCAAACCGCATGGAGCAGATCGGCCCGCGTGACCACCACGCCCGGATCGCGAGCGAGGATCGCCAGGATGTCGAACTCGGTGGCGGTCAGGGTGACCGCTGCCCCGCGCACCGTCGCGGTCCGGCGAGCCGGATCGACGGCCAGCTCGCCGGTCGCGGCAACCCGACCGTTGCGCGGCCGGCGGAGCAGGGCCTTGACTCGGGCGACGAGTTCTCGCGGGCTGAAGGGCTTGACGAGGTAGTCATCGGCGCCGACCGAGAGACCGACGATGCGGTCGACCTCGTCCGACCGAGCGGTGAGCATGAGCACGTAGGCGTCGGAGAAGGTCCGGATCTGACGGAGCACCTCGAAGCCGTCGATCCCCGGGAGCATCACGTCGAGGACCACGACGTCCGGCCGCTCGTCACGGACGTGCTCGACAGCGGCGAGGCCGTCGTCGACAGTCCAGACCGCGTAGCCCTCGCGCTCGAGGTAGCCGCGGACCAGGTCAAGGATCGGGGTCTCGTCGTCCACGAGGAGGATTCGGGGAGTCATCAAGTCACAACATCCGTCAGAACGAACCCTCGACGCAAGGGGGCCAGAAGGCCCGTTTTCGCATCTTGACCAAACCTTGAGCCAGAGCGGACCTGACCTCCATGGACCCGGCCAACGAGTTCGCCTAGCGTTTGGTGCGAAGACCGGCGAAGTCCGCCGGCCGTGACAGGAGGCCTTGGCAATGATGGGACCGGCCGGATGGATCTGGATGTTGGTCTGGATCGCGGCTCTGCTCTTCATGGTTTGGCTGATCGTCCGCCGCCCGGAAGGTGACACGCCCGCGGAGGACGCTCTGTCGATCCTCCGAGCCCGTTTTGCGCGAGGCGAGATCAGTGAGACCGAGTTCGAACGCGCCTGCACCGTGCTGGCGACGGACCGACTGGAGGCAATGCGATGACAAGGAAGATTACCGGATTGATCGCCGCCGGATCCCTGGCGATCGGCATCGTCCTCGGTGGCGCCGGCGCCATCGTGACCCGTGGCAACGCAACGTCCGACATGGCCGACCAAGTGCAAGGCATGACCTCGATGATGTCAATGATGGGCGCCGGCTCCCGGGACGGCATCGGCTCGATGATGGGCGCCGAATCCGTGGGCGGGATGTCCTCGATGATGGGCGCCGAATCCGTGGCCGACATGGTTTCGATGATGGGCGCAGGCTCGCCGATGACGCCGAACGCCTCGACGGCACCAGATGCATCGATGTCCCCAAAAGACCATCGGTCGCACCACGCCTCGCCTAGCCCTGCGGCGACGCGATGAGCGCCGAGGACTTGGAGACCCGGCGAACCCGGCGCGAAGCTGCGCGCGAGGTGACTCGCCACGAGCCCAAGCCCCACTACGACTACGCGGCCGAGCGCCGCTCACGGCGGATCCGGCAGGGCGTGTTTGGCCTGATCATCGCCGGGGTTCTGGCGGTCGGCGGCTTTCTCGCCTTTGGCGATCTGGCCGGCCAGCGCGGCGCCGCCACGACCGCCGACACCTTCCCGGTTCGACTCTCGATGGCCGGCTTCACGCCCTCCGACGTCCGCGTCCCGGCCGGGCAGACCGTGGCGCTGGAGTTGTGGACCACCGATGCGGCGCCCCACCTGCACAACGGCGTCCACACGATGATCAGCGATGAACTCGGGATCTACGAGGAACTGCCGGCGGCCGGTCCGACCGGCGAGAGCCGCAAGGTCGTGACGATCACCACCCCGGCCAAGGCCGGCGTCTACGACATCTACTGCGACACTTGCTGCGGCGGCAAGGAAAGCCCGTCCATGCATGGCACGCTGACCGTGACGGCCTGATCCGATGAGCACATGCCACGACCCCGTCCCCGAGGGGTCTCCCCGGGCGACGCCGGTCCTCCCCCCGGCGTCGCCCCTCCTGTTCGGGTTCCCCCGGGCGGCCCTTGGACTCGCGATCGCACTCGGCGTCGTGGCACTCATCTCGTTTGGCTGGATTCTGGTCTCTCCGTTCAATGCGGCGGCCTTTGGGGGCCTGACCGTTCCCATCGTGCTGGGTGCAGGAGTCGCAGATGGGCTCAACCCCTGCTCGTTCGCGCTACTGGTCCTGTTCGCGACCTACACCCTGACCCTCGTGAACTCGGTGACCAGCGATGGGTCGGCGACCGCCCAGGCCCGCCGGCGACTCCTCGGCGCCGGCTCCCTCTACGTGGGCGCTGTCTGGGTCACCTACTTCCTCATCGGCCTGGGGCTGTTCACCTTCCTCGGCTTCCTCGGCCAGGACCATTTGGTCACCCGGGTCGCGGCCGTGCTCGCCCTGGGCATGGCCCTCTGGATGCTCAAGGACGTGTTCCTGCCCGGTTGGGGCCCATCGATGGTGGCGCCGGCCGGGACCCACGGCCGGATGCACCGCGCCATCGAGCGCGGCGGTCTCGCGAGCATGCTCGGGGCCGGCGTCCTGGTCGGGATCTGCACCGTTCCCTGCTCGGGCGCCATCTACCTGGGCATCGTCAACGTCCTCAACGCCTCGGGCGGTGGCTCGACCGGACTCGCCCTCCTCGCGCTCTACAACCTCGCCTACATCGCGCCGCTGGTCGGGCTCCTGCTGGTCGTCAGCGATCGACGGACCCTTGGCCGACTCGGCCGTTGGAACGGCGCCAACTCCCCATGGGTCAAGGCCGGCCTCGCACTCGCTGTCGTGGCCATGTCATTCGGCCTCTTGTACACGCTGTGACGCAAGGAGCACGACCATGACGGCTCGTCAGTGCATCGCGATGTCGCTCGGCGCGGTGCTCCTCGCGGTCGTGCTGTTCGTGGCCGGTGTGCCAGGCGCGCTGCTGCTCGTTCTCGTGCCGACCCTGGTGTGTGTCGCGATGCCGTTGTGGATGGGGCATGGCGACCCCGACGGCGAGCACCTGCTCGAGACCGCACAACGGGCCGTTCGGCCCCAGCAGAAGTAGTCGGATGGTCGGTTTGCCATCTTCGGAGCATCATGCAAATATACTCCCCTAGAGTATCGAGAAGGACCACATGACCACACCCGTCCAGCCCATCGAGATCGTGTCGTTCCCGGTCGAGGGGATGACCTGCGCGTCGTGCGTGAACCGGATCACCCGCTTCCTCGGCAAGGTCGAGGGCGTCGAAGAAGCGCACGTCAACCTGGCGTCGGAGTCGGCGACCGTGCGCTTTGACCCGGCCCGGGTGAACGTCGCGGCGCTCGCGGCCGCGGTGGATGCCGCGGGCTACGTGGCACTCATGGAGCAGGCAGCGTCGGGCGACGACGAGCGCGAGGTCGCCGACATGGCCGAGGCTCGCTCGGAACGCGACGAGGCCGGGGTCCGCCACGTCGCGGCCCTCCGGATCCGGCTCATCGTGGCAGCTCTCCTGACCATCCCGCTGCTGATCGGCCTCGCCCGGATGACCTTCCTCCCGGGTCTGCCGGCGATCTTCACCGATCCGCTCTTCCAACTGGCCTTTGCCACCCCGGTCCAGTTCTGGGCCGGCTGGCCCTTCTACGTCGGCGCCTGGAAGGCCCTCCGCCACCGGGCCGCCGACATGAACACCCTGATCGCGGTCGGCACCACTGCCGCCTACGCCTACTCGGTCGCGACCATCCTGTTCCCGTCCTTCTTCCACGCCGCGGGCATCGGGATGGGCGAGGAAGGCCTGCCGCTCTACTTCGACACGGCGGCCGCGATCATCACCCTGATCCTCCTCGGTCGCTTCCTGGAGGCGCGCGCCCGGACCCACACCTCGGACGCGATCCGCCGGCTCATCAACCTCGCTCCGCGGACCGCACGCGTCCTGCGAGATGGCGCGGAACTCGATGTGGCTGTCGGCGATGTCGTGGTCGGCGACATCGTCCGCGTGCGCCCAGGCGAGACGATCGCGGTCGATGGCGTGGTCACCGACGGTGCCTCCGGCGTCGACGAGAGCATGATCACCGGCGAGAGCCTGCCGGTCTCCAAGCACGCCGAGGACCTGGTCATCGGCGGGACGCTGAATACCACCGGCACCCTCACCTTCCGGGCCACCCGCGTCGGCGCCGGCACGGTGCTGGCCAGGATCATCCGCCTGGTCTCCGAGGCCCAGGGGTCACGGGCGCCGATCCAGCGCCTGGCAGACATGGTCACCGGCTACTTCGTCCCCGCGGTCCTTGGCCTGGCCGCCCTGACCTTCGCGGTCTGGTTCGTGTTCGGCCCGGCGCCGGCGTTCAACCTGGCGCTCCTGAACACAGTCGCCGTCCTGATCATCGCCTGCCCCTGCGCCCTTGGCCTGGCAACGCCGACCTCGATCATGGTCGGGACCGGCAAGGGGGCCGAGGCCGGCGTCCTGTTCCGCAATGCCGAGGCCCTCGAGCACCTGGGCTCGGTCAAGGCGGTGGTGCTCGACAAGACCGGCACCCTCACCGAAGGCAAGCCGCGCGTCACCGACATCGTCCGTACCGCGGGCGCCCCGGCCGAGGACAACCTTCTCGCGCTGATCGCCGCGGCCGAGCGGGCCTCCGAGCATCCTCTCGCCGACGCCATCGTCCGCGAGGCGACAGAGGTCCGCTCGCTCTCCCTGCCGGCGGCCAGCGACTTCCTGGCGACGGTCGGCGGCGGGATCGCGGCCACCGTGAGTGGTCGTCGAGTCCTCGTCGGGCGACCAGGCTTCCTCGAGGCCGAGGGGATCGACGTGTCGTCCCTGGCGGCGGCCGCGGAAGGGCTCGCGGCGGACGGCAAGACGCCGGTCTTCGCGGCCATCGACGGCCAGCCCGCCGCAGTGATCGCGATCGCAGACACCCTCAAGGGCGGATCCGCCCAAGCCGTCGCAGAACTGCATCGCCTTGGCATCGTGGTGACCATGCTCACCGGCGACAACCAACGGACCGCGGACGCCATCGGGCGCTCCGTGGGCATCGACCGGGTGCTTGCTGATGTCCGCCCCGACGGCAAGGCCGCCGCGGTGAAGGCCATCCAGGCCGAGGGCAAGTCCGTCGCCATGGTCGGTGACGGCGTCAACGATGCGCCCGCCCTGGCCTCGGCCAATGTCGGCGTCGCCATGGGCACCGGCACCGACGTGGCCATGGAGTCGGCTGGCGTCACCCTGATGTCGGGCGACCTACGCGGGCTGGTCACCGCCATCGCCCTGTCGCGCGCCACCATGCGCAACATCCGTCAGAACCTGTTCTGGGCCTTTGCCTACAACGTGGTGCTGATCCCGGTTGCCATGGGCGTGCTCTATCCGTTCACCGGAATCCTCCTCGACCCGATCCTGGCCGCCGCGGCCATGGCGCTGTCCTCGGTGACCGTGGTCTCCAACGCCCTCCGCCTCCGCCGGTTCCAGGCCCCGAGGGTCACCTCCGACCCGCCGGCGGCCGGCCGCCTGTCTGTCCCCCGTCCCGCGTAACAAGGAGTCCCAATGCGCCTGTCTCGTCTCGCCCTCATCCCTGCCGCCGCCCTCCTCGTCGCCGCCTGCTCGTCGGGCGCAGCCGCGCCCAGTGCCCCGTCGGCTGCGACGTCCTCGGCCCCGTCGGCCGCACCATCCACGGCCCCTTCGGCCGCACCATCCGCGGCCCCTTCGGCCGCCGCGACCCGCATCGAGGTGACGCTCACCGGTGCCCTCACGATCGAGCCGGCCTCGATGACCGTCCCGGCCGGCGTTCCGGTCACCTTCGTCGTCACCAACAGCGGCGTGACCGATCACGAGTTCTACCTCGGCGACGAGGCGGGCCAGGCCGAGCACGAGAAGGAGATGGCCGAGATGGGCGGGATGACCCACGACGAGCCCGAAGGCATCGCGGTGAAGCCCGGCGAGACCAAGGAACTGACCTACACCTTTGCGCAGGCCGGCAAGACCTTGGCCGGCTGCCACGTCGCCGGTCACTATGGCGGCGGCATGAAGGCCGAGATCACGGTCGCCGGATAGACATGAACGTCGCCACCGTCGCCGGGCTCCTGCGGGAACGTGCGCAGCTGCGGGCCCACGACGGCTGGACCCGGGACGAGGTGCTGGCCTACCAGGCCCGGCGCCTGGCCGACCTGCGAGCCCATGCGACCGCGCAATCGCCGTTCTATCGCGATCTGCATCGCGGACTGGCAGGGGCCCCGCTCACCGCGCTGCCGGTGGTCACCAAGGCCACGCTCATGGAGCGGTTCGACGACCTGGTGACCGACCGGGACGTGCGTCTCGCCGATGTCGAGCGCTATGTTTCGACGGCGGCAGCGACGGATCGCTTCCGGGATCGCTACCGAGTCGCCGCGACAGGCGGCACGACCGGCCGACGCGGCATCTTCCTGGCCGACCCGCACGAGTGGACCCAGGTCCTGGCCTCCTACGGCCGGGCTTACGAGTGGGCCGGCGTCGCCGCCGGCCTGACGAACCGGATCCGGATGGCGGTTGTCTCGTCGCGGAACCCAAGCCACCAGTCGTCGATCGTCGGGGCGACGGTTGCGTCCCGCTTCATCCCCACGCTGCGCCTCGATACGATGCAGCCGATCGAGGAAGTCGTCGCGGCGCTCAACGAGTTCCGGCCGGACTCATTGGTCGGCTATGCCTCGATCCTGCGGATCCTGGCCGAGGAGCAGTCGGCCGGTCGGCTGCATCTGGCACCCCGCGCCGTGATGAGCGCGTCTGAGGTCCTCACGCCGGATACTCGCGAGCGGATCCAAGCGGCCTTTGGCGTGCCGGCCACCAACGTGTACGCCGCGACCGAGACCGCCGGCATCGCCTCGGAGTGCCGCCTTGGCCACTTGCACCGCTACGAGGACCTCGTGATCGCCGAGGTCGTCAACGAGGACAACCAGCCGGTGGCCGGGGGCGAGTACGGCGCCAGGACCCTCGTGACGGTCCTGTTCTCGCGGACCCAGCCACTCATCCGCTACGAGTTGTCGGATCGCATCGCCGCGGCGCCCGGCATGGCCGACGACCTCCCGTTCTCGCTCCTGGCCGGCATCGAGGGCCGCGAGGAGGAAGTCCTCACCCTCGGCGGCGTCTCGGTGCATCCCAACGTCTTCCACGGCGCCCTCGAGCGGCTCGCTGTCTCGGGCTGGCAGGTCATCGATGACGGCGGTCGGGTGCGTGTCCTCCTCGTCGGAGGCGCCACCATCGATGCCACCGTCACCGCCGAGTCGGTCCGCGCGGCGCTCGAGCGAGTCGGAGCGCACGACGTGCAGGTTACCGTCGACCTGGTGGACGCGATCCCGCGAACGGCGCTGGGCAAGGCCCCCCTCATCCGTCGCGCCCAACTCGCGACCGCCGCACACTGAGCGTCATGGACCACCACGAGCATCACCAGCAGGACGTAGCCGCGCGGACCGAGCATCAGGAAACGGCGGCAGGCAGTCGGCCAGTCGGCGAGAACACGCCGCACGATATGAGCGCCGCCAGCCACGACCGCCACGCCGGCCATTCCGTCGCCATGTTCCGCGACAAGTTCTGGCTTAGCCTGGCCCTGACCATCCCGGTGGTGCTACTGAGCCACGACATCCAGCAGTGGTTCGGCTACTCGATCCCGATGGTCCCGGTCATCGAGTACGTCCCGGCGATCCTCGGGACGATCGTCTTCTTCTACGGCGGGATGGTCTTCATCCGCGGCGCCCAAGGCGAACTGGCCGACCGCAAGCCGGGGATGATGACTCTCATCTCGCTGGCCATCGTGGTCGCCTTCGTGACCTCCTGGGCCGGCACCCTGGGCCTGTTCGAGGTCGAGATCTGGTGGGAACTGGCCACCCTGATCACGATCATGCTGCTCGGCCACTGGCTCGAGATGCGCTCCATCGCCCAGGCTCAGGGCGCCCTCTCGGCCCTGGCTGCCATGCTCCCGGACACGGCTGAACGCGTCAGGCCGGACGGCACCGAGGAGGTGCCGATCGCGCAGTTGCGGGTCGGCGATGTCGTCCTCGTTCGACCGGGTGCTCGGGTGCCGGCCGACGGCGTGGTCGTCGAGGGGACCGCAGACGTCGACGAATCGATGATCACCGGCGAGTCACGAGCCGTGACGAGGCAGCCCGGCGACACGGTCATCGCCGGCACGGTGGCCGCCGGCGGCTCCCTCCGGGTCAAGGTCACCGCCACCGGCGACCAGACGGCACTGTCGGGGATCATGCGAATGGTCGCGCAGGCACAAGCGTCGGCCTCCCGAGCCCAGGTCCTGGCGGACCGGGCCGCGGCGATCCTGTTCTACGTTGCCTTGGCCGCGGGCACCATCACCCTGGTGTTCTGGTGGCTGCAGGGCGATCCCGAAGGTGCCCTGGTACGGACGGCGACGGTGCTCGTCATCGCCTGCCCACATGCCCTCGGATTGGCCATCCCGTTGGTGATCGCCATCTCGACCTCGCTCGGCGCCCAGAACGGGCTCCTCATCAAGGACCGGATGGCGCTGGAACGAGCCCGTACGCTGAACATGGTCATCTTCGACAAGACCGGGACCCTCACGAAGGGCGAACCGGTGCTCGTCGACGTCAGCGACGCTGAGGCGCTCCCGATGGCAGCCGCGGTCGAGGCCGACTCTGAGCACCCGCTGGCCCGCGCCGTCGTGGCAGGCGCAAAGGCCCGCGGCCTATCCATCCCCGCGGCGACCACCTTCGAGTCTCTGCCGGGCCGAGGGGCTCGAGCTCAGGTTGAAGGTCACGAGGTAGCCGTTGGCGGACCGCGCCTCCTTGCCGAGATGTCGCTCGTCCCGCTGCCGGTGGCAGGCGACTGGGATCGCGAGGGCCGCACCGTCCTGCATGTCGTGGTAGACGGCAAGGTGGCCGGGGCGATCGCGGTGGAGGACGAGGTCCGGCCGGAGTCCAAGGAGGCCATCGATCTCCTGCATGCCCTCGGCGTGCGGGTGGCCATGATCACTGGAGACAGCCAGGCGGTGGCCGACTCGGTTGCCCGGCGACTGGGCATCGACGAGGTAGCCGCTCAGGTGCTGCCAGCCGACAAGGCCGCCGCAGTAAAGGTTTTCCAGGAGGGCGGCCGGAAAGTGGCAATGGTCGGCGACGGCGTGAACGACGCCCCGGCCTTGGCGACTGCCGACGTCGGGATCGCGATCGGGGCCGGAACGGACGTCGCGGTCGAGTCGGCCGGCATCGTGCTAGTCCGCGAT
>JANNQZ010000058.1:0-2833 GCA_031401015.1 Chloroflexota bacterium
CGACGTCGGGCGCGGCTGCCTCCATGGCGTCGCGCAAGATCCTGGCCAAGTCGCGCACGCTCGCGGCGCACCTGCTCGAAGCTTCGGAAGAAGACCTCGAATGGGAGCCCGGCAAGTTCAGCGTCAAGGGTTCACCGGACCGGTTCAAGACGATCCAGGAGATCGCCTTTGCCGCCTACACCAACCATCCGCAGGGGATGGAGGCCGGCCTCGAGGCGGTCGACTACTACGATCCGCCCAATCTGACCTTCCCGTTCGGCAGCTACATCTGCGTGGTAGACATCGACAAGGGGACCGGCCGGGTCAACGTCCGTCGCTTCGTCGCCATCGATGACTGCGGCAACATCATCAACCCGATGATCGTCGACGGACAGATCCACGGCGGGCTCAACATGGGCCTCGCCCCGGCGCTCTACGAAGAGATCACCTACGACGAGCTCGGCAACAACCTGGCCGGGACGTTCATGGATTACCTGGTGCCCACAGCGGTGGAATCACCGGCCTGGGAGACCGGCAAGACCACCACGCCTTCGCCACACCATCCGATCGGCGCCAAGGGCGTCGGGGAGTCGGCGACGGTCGGCGCCCCGCCGGCGATCGCCAATGCCGTCGTCGATGCCCTGTGGCACCTCGGTGTTCGCAACATCGACATCCCGATCACGCCCCAGAAGGTCTGGGCGATCCTCCACGAGAAGGGAATCTCGTAGTCGTCATGGCCTCGCGATCGGTCTTCGCGCGGGCCGCTGAACTGGACGCGGCCGGTCGGTCGTTCGCGATCGCCACGGTTGTGGCGGTTCGTCGGCCGACCTCGGCGCGCCCAGGGGCGTCCGGCATCGTGTACCCCGACGGCACCATCGAGGGCTGGGTCGGCGGTAGCTGCGCCCAGCCCGTCGTCGTCCGCGAGGCGCTCCGGGCGCTCGGTGACGGGCAGCCGCGCCTCCTTCGCCTGTCCAAGGACGCTCCCACCGAGGGCCGGCGCGGCGATGGCGTGGTTGAACTGGTCATGACCTGTCATTCGGGGGGCACGCTGGAGATCTACGTGGAACCGCATCTGCCTGCGCCGGTCCTGTGGGTGGCCGGCACGACCCCGATTGCCGGCGCCCTTGTCGAACTGGGTTCGGCGGCGGGATGGCGGGTCTCTGTCTTCGATCCGATCGTGGACGCTGCTGCCTTTCCTGCGGCCGAGCGAGTCATCGCAACCGCCGAGATCCGGAAGACGGACCCGGAGGCCAACCCCTCGGTGGTCGTTGCCACCCAGGGCGTCTGGGACGAGGAGGCGCTGGTCGCCGCCCTCGGCCGCAACGCTGCCTACGTAGGTCTCGTCGCCTCGCCGACGCGTGCCGCGGTCGTGCGCGCCTGGCTTCGGGATGAGGGCGGTGTCCCGGACGAGCGGCTCGCTGCGCTGCGCGCCCCGGCGGGTCTGAACCTGGGTGCCGAGACGCCCGAGGAGATCGCGATCTCCATCCTGGCCGAGCTGGTCCAGGTCCGTCGCGGGACCGCGGCGTTCGTCGCCTCGCCAGGCCCGGCGACCCTGGCCGGCGGCGGTCCACTGAAGTCGATCGAACCCGTGGTCGACGATATCGTGCTCCTGGACCCGGTCTGCGGCATGACCGTCGATCGAGCCCACGCCCGCCATCTCGCGGAGCACGACGGCGTGGTCTACGCGTTCTGTTCGATGGGCTGCCGGACGAGCTTCATCGCCGAACCGGGCGCGTATCTCGCGCTGTCGGTATCCTCGCCCGACTGACGCGACCTCGACAATCCTGGCTGGAGGCCATCCCGTGCACTTTGAAGGTTCGGTTCCGATCCGCGCGTCGCGTGAACGCGTCTGGGCGTTCGTCATCGATCCGGACCAGGTGGGCCAGTGCGGCCCGGGGGTTGAAACGATCGAAGTGATCGATCCGACCCACTTCAAGGCGACGGCCAAAGTGGGGATCGGCTTCATCAGCGCCCGGTTCGTGGTCAACATGGAGTTTGCCGAGCAGCAGCCACCCGATCGCGCCCTGATCAAGGCCCACGGCCAGGCGCCGGGCAGTGCGGTCGATGCCACCGCGGAGATGCGCCTGTCGGACGGCCCGGACGGCTCGACGGTCATGGACTGGACCGCCGACGTCAACATTGCCGGCACGTTGGCCAGCGTCGGGGCGCGCCTGATCGAGGGGACCGCCAACAAGATGATCGGCCAGACCTTCGACTGCATGCGGACCAAGCTCGAGGCGTGACGTATTCGATCGTCGCCCGGGACCCGGCGACCGGCGACCTCGGGGTCGCTGTCCAGTCAAAGTTCCTGGCGGTCGGCGCAGTGGTGCCGTGGGCCAGAGCCGGGGTGGGGGCGATCGCCACCCAGTCATTCGCCAACGTCGCGTACGGGCCGGACGGGCTCGCGCTGCTTGCGGCGGGATCGGAAGCGGCGGACGCCCTCGCTCGGCTGGTCGAGGCTGATGAGCTGCGCGAGGAGCGCCAGGTTGGAGTCGTCGACGCTCGCGGCAACGCGGCCACGCACACCGGTAGCGGCTGCTTCGCGTGGGCCGGCGGGCGGCTTGGCTCCGGTTTCGCGGCCCAGGGCAACATCGTCGCCGGCGAGGCCGTTGTCGACGGACTGGCCGACACGTTCCTGGCGGGTGGTCGCCCGTTCCCGGAATTGCTGATCGCGTGCCTGACCGCGGCGGATGCCGAGGGCGGCGATCGCCGCGGCCGCGAGTCAGCGGCGCTGTTGGTCGTTCGCGAGAGCGGTGGCTTCGGCGGTGGGAGTGACCGTTGGATCGACCTGCGGGTTGACGCCGATGATGATCCGATCGGCGAGTTGGGTCGGCTGCTCGGTCTCCATCGCCTG
>JANNQZ010000059.1:0-2966 GCA_031401015.1 Chloroflexota bacterium
CGGTCCCGGACCATTCGCGCCGACAGGTGTGGCACAGCCTGGAATCCGCGCGACTGAAGCGCCTCGCATAGTGCGACCGTCGCCTCGAGCCCCTTTGCGGGCGAGGCGGTTACCGAGACGGTCGCTCCGTCCGGCAGGAACGACGCCTGGTCGAGCGCGTTCTTGAGCGGCACGAGTTCAAAGGTGGGCTCTTGGAGCACGCGCGCCAGGGCGGCGGCCTGTGCCTCCGAGAGCGTGCGACGACGACGAAACAGCACGGCTTTAGTGGCCCATCACGAGTGTGCTGTCGACGCTCTCGCAGGAGCAGGGGATCTCCGCAAGACCACGCCACCAGACTGGTACGGAAGTGATCTCGGGTTCCGCGGCCCGAAACGGGGTCGTCCGGGCCATGTCCGGCTCTTGCCGAGCGTGGATTCGGAGCCGGGAGGCGATCCACCGACCCGATCCTCTGGGTACCAGTCTGCTCATGCGGTGATGCGGTTGGTCGCGGCCGCGAAACAACACAACATGTCCAGCAGTCACGCCTAGACCTCCGAATCCGGCATCGAGGCCTTGCGGCGGGCGATGAAGTCGAGCAGGGCCTCGTCGACGGCGGGATCGAGCGGCGGCGCCTCGTATTCGGCGAGCGTTCGCTTCCAGATGACGTTGGCGCGCTGGGCGGCATCGAGCGAACCGTCCTCCTGCCACTGCTCGAAACTGTTGTTGTCGGCAATGTCGGAGCGATAGAACGCGGACTCAAAGTTGGCCAGGGTGTGGGCGCTGCCCAGGAAGTGCTGGCCCGGCGGGTTCGCCACGATCGCTTCGAGCGCCTGGCCGTTCTCCGACATGTCTACGCCGTTGACGAAGACACTCATCATTCCGCACTGATCGGCGTCCATGACGAACTTCTCATAGCCGACGGACAGGCCACCTTCCAGCCAGCCGGCCGCGTGGAGCACGAAATTGACCCCGGCCAGGATGGTGGGCTGGAGCGTCGCAGCGGATTCGTAGGCGGCCTGCGCATCGGCGATCTTCGAAGCGCACAGCGAGCCGCCGGAGCGGAACGGCACGCCGAGGCGGCGCGCCAGCGCGGCCATCACGTACAGGACCAGCGCCGGCTCCGGCGTCCCGAACGTTGGCGCCCCCGATTGCATGGACATGGAGCTCGCGAAGGAACCGAGCACGACCGGTGCTCCCGGCCGAACGAGCTGAACGAACGTCATCCCACCGAGTGCCTCGGCCAACGTCTGCGCACAGACCGCGGCGGCGGTCACCGGGGCCATGGCGCCGGCGAGGATGAACGGGGTCAGGAGGGTCGCCTGGTTCGCCTCGGCATAAGCGCGCGCGGCGCCGAGCATGATCGAATCCCAGACGAGCGGCGAATTGGCATTGATCAGGCTGAGGATCACCGTATGGTCCTCGAGATAGTCCGCCCCAAACGTCAGTCGCGCCATCTCGACCGTGTCTCTGGCCCGCTCAGGCGCGGTCACCGAGCCCATGAACGGCTTGTCGCTATAGCGGATGTGCGAATAGACCATGTCGAGATGCCGCTTGTTGACCGGCACGTCTACCGGCTCGCAGACCGTCCCGCCCGAGTGGTGCATGTGGGGCGAGGCATAGGCTAGCTTCACGAAGTTGCGGAAGTCCTCGATCGTTCCGTAGCGCCGGCCGCGGTCCAGGTCCCGGACAAACGGCGAGCCATAGTTCGGGGCGAAGACGGTGTGCGCGCCGCCGATCTCCACGTTGCGCGCCTCGTTGCGAGCGTGTTGGGTGAACTGGCGCGGGGCGGTCGCCCCGACGATCTGGCGGCACATGCCACGCGGGAACCGAACCCGTTCGCCCTGGACGTCGGCGCCGGCCTCGCGAAACAGGCGGAGCGCGTCGGCGTCACCACGGAATTCGAGGCCGACCTCCTGGAGGATCGTGTCGGCGTTGTGCTCGATCAGCGAGAGGCCCTCCTCGTTGAGCACCTCGAACGGGGCGAGCTTCCGGGTCAGGAACGGGACGTGCTCGGCGTGCGCAGCCAGGCGCAGGGCCTGTCGGGCCGCCCGGCCCCCGGACCGTTGCCTGCGGGTGTCGTCCATCACGTCTCCCTGCTGCCGGCCGACACGGTCCGTCGACGGCGGCGCTCGTCGCGCGCCCGGGACGCCTCTGCCCCGCTGCCGCCGCCCGCGTGGCGTTCAGGAAGGGTGACCACGCGTTCCAGGTTTGGAAAGGACGCCGTCTTGTGCGGGAACGCCATGGCCTCCACGAAATGCTGCTGGAAGCGTGGCTCGACGGCGGTCTCGATCTTCTCGACGCGGCGCACGACGCCCTCGATCTCGGTGCGCGCAGTGCCGGACAGCAGCGCAATCAACGCACCGGTGCCGGCCGCATTGCCGGCCGAGCGGACGTGGGCGAGGTCGCAATCGGGGATCAGCCCCAGGATCATCGCGTGGGTCGGGTCGATCTGGCTGCCGAAGGCGCCGGCCAGGCGGATCTCGTCGACGGCATCGACCTCGAGCTGGTCCATCAGCAGACGGACCCCGGCGTACAAGGCGGCCTTGGCGAGCTGGATCGCCCGGACGTCGTTCTGGGTGATGGCGATCCGCTGGCCGCCGACCCCGTTCGAGGGTTCATGGAGAACGTAGCTGAAGGTCCGACCGTCGGGGACGATCCGCGGCGTCCGGGCGGCCAGGGCGCCGTCGATGACGCCATCCTCGGTGACGATCCCGGCCAGGAACATCTGGGCCACGACCTCGATGATTCCCGAGCCGCAGATCCCCGTGACGCCCGTGATACCCGGGGCGCCGGGCGCGGAGATAGCGGACGCGGGCAAAGCCGCGGCGGACGCGGACTCGCCGCTCGACATCGCGTCCGCGAAGGATGGCTCGTCCGACCATGCGTCGATCCCGATGACCCGGAACCGCGGCTCAAGGGTGTCGCGATCGATCCGGACGCGGTCGGGGTCGCCCGGCGCCGCCCGCGGGCCCCCCCCCTTCAGGGGG
>JANNQZ010000060.1:0-7183 GCA_031401015.1 Chloroflexota bacterium
CATCCGCATCATCCCCGGCGACCGCGTGAAGCTGGAAATCTCCCCGTACGACCTGACCCGCGGCCGGATCACCTACCGACTCAAGTAACCCAGCCACCAAGCAGACGATCGAGGAACCGTTGAAAGTCAGAGCCTCCGTCAAGGCCCGTTGCGACAACTGCAAGGTCATTCGTCGCCATGGCACCGTGATGGTCATCTGCACCAATCCGAAGCACAAGCAGCGGCAGGGGTAGGCGATGGCCCGTATTGCCGGTGTCGACGTCCCGCGCGAAAAGCGCGTGGAAGTGGCCCTCACCTACGTGTTCGGGATCGGTCTTCCGACGAGTCAGAAGATCCTCGCCCAGACCAACATCAATCCCGATACCCGCGTCCGCGACCTGACCGAAGAGCAGGTCAACCGGCTCCGGGAGTTGATCGACCGTCGCTACAAGGTCGAAGGCGACCTGCGGCGCGAGGTAGCCCTCAACGTCAAGCGACTCATTGAGATCGGCTCGTACCGGGGGCTGCGCCATCGGCGCAACCTGCCCGTCCGCGGCCAGCGAACCAAGACCAACGCTCGCCAGCGTCGCGGACCGAAAAAGACGGTCGGCGTCAGGCGCAAGAAATGACGAGGGACTGACCAGGCATGGCGGAACGCAAGCGAGCAGTCAAGGTACGTCGCCGCGAGAAGAAGAACGTGCCCCAGGGCCACGTGCACATCCAGGCGACATTCAACAACACCATCATCACGATCACGGACCTCAATGGTGCGGTCATCAGCTGGGGCTCAGCCGGCGTCGCCGGCTTCAAGGGCTCCCGAAAGAGCACGCCATACGCGGCGGCGCTCTCCGCCGAAGGTGCCGCCAAGCGGGCGATGGAGCATGGCATGCGCCAGGTCGAGGTCTACGTCAAGGGACCCGGCGCCGGGCGCGAGCAGGCCGTGCGATCGCTCCAGGCTGCCGGGCTCGAGGTCAACGCGATCACGGACGTCACGCCCATCCCACACAACGGCTGCCGCCCCCCCAAGCGCCGCCGCGTCTAGAGCCCAGAAGGACCCATGGCCCGTTACACCGATTCTGTCTGCCGTCTTTGCCGACGGGAGGGCGCCAAGCTTTTCCTCAAGGGGTTGCGCTGCTACTCCAAGAAGTGCGCGTTCGAGCGCCGGCCGACGCCGCCCGGCCAACACGGCATCCGTCGCCGCAAGGTTGGTGAATACGGGCTGCAGTTGCGCGAGAAGCAGAAGGTCCGCCGAACCTACGGCGTGCTGGAGCGCCAGTTCCGGAATTACTTCGTCGACGCCGAGAACCGGCCGGGCGTGACCGGCGAAAGCCTGCTCCGCTCACTGGAGCTTCGGCTGGACAACGTGGTCTACCGGATGGGAATCGCGTCGTCGCGGGCGCAGGCCCGCCAGTTCGTGGGTCACGGCCATTTCAGCGTCAACGGTCGACCAACGAACATCTCGTCCTATCAGCTCAAGCCCGGCGATCGGGTCGAGGTCCGCGAGTCGCATCGCGTTCGTGAGCCGTTCAAGATCGCCCGCGAGACCCTGCGGTCGCACCAGGCGCCGGAGTGGCTGACCGTTGACCCGCAGAGCCTCAGTGGCTCGATCGTCGCCCCGCCAACCCGCGACCAGATGCCGCTCGACCTCAACGAGCAGCTGGTGGTCGAGTACTACTCGAGGTAACTGAACCCTGATGATCGAACTCGAGACCCCGCAGATCGAGCCCGTCGAGGAAGCCGGCACGTATGCCAAGTACGAAGCCGGGCCCCTCCAGGCCGGCTACGGCGTTACCATCGGCAACGCGCTCCGACGGGTGCTGCTGTCATCGCTCGAAGGCGCCGCTGTCACCAGCATCCAGATCCGTGACGTCTACCAGGAATTTTCGACGATCCCGGGTGTCAAGGAAGACGTCACCCAGATCGTTCTGAACGTCAAGAAGCTGCGGCTCAAGAGCTATGCCGACCATCCTGTCCAGTTGCGGCTGATCAAGAGCGGCGCAGGCTCGGTCATGGCGGCGGACATCGCCGAATCGGCCGATGTCGAGATCATCAACGGTGATCTCGTCCTGATGACCCTTGACACCGATGACGTGACGATCGAACTCGACTTGACTGTGGAGCGTGGCGTCGGGTACCTCGGCGCCGAGCGTGCTGAGGCCCTGCCGATCGGGGTCATCGCGGTGGACGCCATCTTCACGCCGGTCCGCAAGGTCAACTACGCTGTCGAGAGCATGCGTGTCGGCAAGATGACCAACTACGACAAGCTCACGATCGAGATCGAGACCGACGGCACGATCGCACCGGAGGAGGCCCTCAGTCGCTCCGCCGAGATCCTGGTCAACCAGTTCCGGCCATTCGTGACCGTCGGCCTGGCTGCGATGCCCGCGGCGACGGCCGGGGTTGGAGCCGTCCTGCCGTCAAACATGCTGGATATGCCCATCGAGGAACTCGACCTCCCGATGCGGGCCTATAACTCGCTCAAGCGCAACAACATCGTCAAGGTTGGCCAGTTGCTCCAACTCAAGGACGACGATCTGCTGCGCATGCGCAACTTTGGCAAGAAGTCGCTTGACGAGATGAAGGAACGGCTGCGCATGCGCGGCTTCATCATCCCGGAGACGGAATCGGACGGGCTGGCCGCGACCGAGGTCGACGAGGAAGACGGCTTCGAAGACGAGGCGGAGAGCTGAGCGATGGCGCACCGGATTGGGGGCCGCAAACTCAGCCGCAAGCAAGGTCCGCGGATCAGCCTGTTCAAGAACCTCACCGTTTCTGTGATCCGCTATGAGCGGGTCAAGACGACCGAGGCGAAGGCCAAGGAGATCAGCGGGCGCGTCGAGAAGATGATCACCCTGGCCAAGCGCGGTGACATCTCCGCACGGCGCACGGTCGTTGCCCAATTTCCAAACGAGCCCCTGGTTGTTGCCAAGCTGTTCGACGAGATCGCTCCGAAGTACGCGGATCGAACCTCGGGGTTCACCCGGATCATCCGCATCGGTCAACGTCGCGGTGACGCGGCCGAGATCGTCCAGATCGAATTGGTCTAGGCGCTCGAGAGGGCGTCCCGATGCGCTATCGCGCAACGGTCGAATATGACGGAACGGACTTTGCCGGTTTCCAGGTCCAACCTGGCAAGCGGACGGTCCAGGGGGTCCTGGAGGCTGCGCTCGCTCGTCTTGGCAACGAGGCGGACCAGCGGGTCGACGGGGCCGGTCGAACGGACGCCGGAGTCCACGCTCGGAGGCAGATGATCGGATTCAACTACACCGGGCGACTCGCGGAGGCGGAACTGGGTCGGGCGCTTGATGCGATCCTCCCTCGGGACGTTGCCGTGGCCGGTGTACGGCGAGCCCCGGCTGAGTTCAATCCTCGCTACGCGGCGCGGTATCGGGAGTACCGCTACACCGTCTGGAACGGGCCGCGCAGTCCGTTGTTCGAGCGAACGGCGCTCGGGGTGCGGACCCCGCTCGACATCGCCGAGATGGCAACAGCCGGGTCGACCTTTATCGGCCGACACGACTTCAGCGCCTTCGGGGCGTCGGATCGCTCGCCGATCCGGACCGTCAGCATGGTCCGGGTGCGTCGGGAGGGTAGACTCGTGACAATCGACGTCCGGGCCGACTCGTTCCTGCGGGGAATGGTCCGCCGAATGGTGGCCGTCCTCCTGGAGGTCGGACTGGGCAGAGCAGATCAAGGTGCGGTCCGGGCGGCATTGGCCGGACCTGGACCGGCTTTCGACGGGGCAGCAGCTCCGGCAAAGGGGCTGTGCCTCAGGCACGTGGCCATCGGGCGACGGCCAGGCACATGGCAGGGAGAACACGAGGGACGATGAACGCGAAGACGTACTCGGCACGAGAGAGCGAAATCGAGCGAACCTGGTTTGTCGTTGATGCGAAGGACCAGACCCTTGGCCGTCTCGCGTCCCGGATCGCGCACGTCCTCGAGGGCAAGCACAAGCCCACGTGGCAGCCCAACCTTGATTCGGGCGATCACGTGATCGTGCTCAACGCCTCGCACATCACCGTGACCCGCGACAAGCTCGAGAGCAAGCTCTACAGCCGCCACAGCGGCTTTCCGCAGGGCTTCAAGCAGGAGAC
Source organism: Chloroflexota bacterium (assembly GCA_031401015.1). GTDB lineage: Bacteria > Chloroflexota > Limnocylindria > Limnocylindrales > CSP1-4 > SPCO01. The sequence goes on from JANNQZ010000060.1 coordinate 4,077, forward strand.
GCTGGGTCACCTCCTTGCGCGTCGCCCGGAAGAGGTCATCCGCCGAGCGGTCAAGGGGATGCTTCCACACAACCGTCTCGGCACGCAGCAGCTTCGCAAGCTGAAGTGTTACGCCGGATCCGATCATCCCCATCAGGCCCAGCGGCCTGAGCCGCTCGTCTGACGAGGAGTTCATCCGCCATGCCCGTCGCCTCATTCTTCTCCGGGACTGGTCGCCGCAAGACGGCCGTCGCCCGCGTTCGACTCCTGCCCGGTGAGGGCGAGATCGTGATCAACGGCCGTTCCATGGAAGAGCACTTCGGGAATGCCGTGAACGCGACCGAGGTCCGCATGCCGTTCCGCGTGACCGGGACCGAGGGCCGCTTCAACGTCATGATCAAGGTCGAGGGTGGTGGTGTGACCGGCCAGGCCGGCGCCATTCGCCACGGCATCGCGCGGGCGCTCCTCGAAGTCGACCCGGAGGGGCATCGCCTGCCGCTTCGTCAGGCTGGCCTCCTCACGCGCGATCCGCGGATGAAGGAGCGCAAGAAGTACGGCTTGAAGCGTGCCCGAAAGGCGCCGCAGTACACCAAGCGGTAGCGATCGCCCGAGCGTCCATGGCCGCGTTGCATCCTGCGCTCCTCGCTCACGCACTCCGACGTGCGCTCGTTCCGGTGCTCGGTCGCGCCTTGCCCTGAACGCCCGGATCGCCCGCTACGGGTCCGAGCCCAACGTTCGGCGCCGACGCCGCTAGAGTGATGGCATGAGCATGCCGATGTCGCCGCTGCATGGACGGGACCTGTTGAGCGCCGCGGACCTGACGGCCGCCGAGGTTGGGCGGGTGTTCGAGACCGCAAGTGAACTGAAGCGGGAATTCCGGACGAAGCGTGGCCATGCTGCACCGCCGCTGCCGGGGCGGACCCTGGCGATGCTGTTCCAGAAGCCCAGCCTTCGAACGCGGGTGAGCTTTGAGGCAGGGATGGCCCAACTCGGCGGCCACGCGATCTACCTGACCAACGATGTGGTGCTCGGGGCGCGCGAGAGCGTCCGCGATGTGGCGCGCAATCTCGAACGGATGGTGGATGCGATCGTGGTCCGGGCGGGCTCCCATGAAGTCGTCCAGGAAATTGCAGTCCAGGCGGATATTCCGGTCATCAATGGCCTGACCCTGCGGGAGCATCCCTGCCAGGCCCTCGCCGACATATTCACGATCAGGGAGCGCTTCGGGCGCCTGGACGACCTCGCCGTGGCCTTTGTGGGTGACGGCAACAACGTCTATCACTCGCTCGCCCTCCTCGGAGCTGGTCTGGGGATGGAGATTCGTCTGGCGCATCCGCCCGGATACGCTCCCGACCCGCGCGTGGTGCAACGGGCCGAAGAGCTGGCCGCGGCGTCCGGTGGTCGCCTGCGCTTTGGACATGACCCCGCCGCGGCGGTACGCGGGGCGGCCGTGGTCTATACAGACGCATGGACCTCCATGGGACAGGAGGCTGAAACCGAAGCCCGCCGGGACGCCTTCGCCGCCTATCGCCTGGATGACGATCTGCTCGAAGGCGCCAGGACCGATGCCGTCGCCATGCATTGCCTGCCCGCGCACCGCGGCGAGTAGATCACCTCCTCGGTGATGGATGGACCGCGCAGCCTGATCTGGGAGCAATCCGAGAACCGGCTGCACGTGCAGAAGGCGCTGCTCGTGGAGATGCTCGCGGGGCCCGCCGCCGGATGACCGACTCGCTGTACGAGGGTTACAAGGATGCACTGCGGCGCGGCCATGTAGCGACGGCGCGCGGGCGCCTCGAGACCGCTGTCGGCGCGTATCGCGAGGCAGCGCGGCTCGCGCCGGATCGTTCGCTGGCGTACGTGGGGCTGGGAACGGCGCTGGCCCGGCTCGAGCGTGTCGATGAGGCGCTGGCGGCCTTTCGGGCTGCGCTCGACCGGGCGCCCGATGACGAGAAAGCGCTGTTGGGTCGGGCCGATCTCCTCGCGTCCACAGATCGTCCAGCGGAGGCGGCGGCCGCCCTCGATCGGCTCGCCGAGGTGCTGGAGCGATGGGACCGCCTGGCCGACGCCTGTGACGCAGCTCGACGCGCGTTGGAGCTCGCGGAATCGCGGGGTCGTCGCCGACTCGTCGAGGCCCTCGTCACCAGGCTCAGCACCGTGAGCGAGGACCCGGCGGCGGCCAGCGCGCTTGAGCGTGCGCGGCGGATCATTGACGACCATGCAGTCGCAACCCCTGTCACTCCCTCGGACCCCGGCGTAGCTGCGACGCCCGCCGACGATGCTCAACCACATGGGACCGTCATCGATTCCGACCCGGCTCCGGGCTCGGATCGGCTCGCTGCAGTCGATCCGCTGCGACATCGCCGCGCGTTCGAAGCTGCGATCGATGCCGGCAATATCGAGGCGGCGCGGCGGGAGGCCGTCGCGGCGGCAAACGCTCATCGCGCGGTTGGCGCATTCAACGCATCGATCGACGCCTGTTATGAAGCATTGGCCGTCGCCCCCGGGGATCCTGCCATCCACTTTGCCCTCACCCAGCTCTACCTGGACCGGGGCTGGCGTACCCTGGCGGCCGATAAGCTGGTGCTCATCGGGCGGCTCGCCGAGATGTCCGGGGACCGGGCGACGCTGGCGCGGCTGTGCGACCTGGCGGCTCGGCGGTTCCCCGACGACGCACGACTCAGCGCGATGTGCCTGACCGAAACCTGACAGAACACTGGCGGCCGCCGGTCCAGCACCGCGGCGGGCCGCACTTCGGTCGGCACCCCTGAACGGCCTCGACCCGGGTTGCGCGCTCGCACCGAATCGGTCGCGTTCGATCGCGCCGGTCGACCGACCGGAGGGCGATGCTACACTCGGGCGACGATGCCGGAGCTCCTTCGATCGGTCCTCGACCAGGTTCGCCTGACGACGATCCTCGACATCGGCATCACGGCCCTCCTCATCTATTGGCTGTTCAGCCTGATCCGCGGCACGCGCGCCGTCCGTCTCGTCATCGGCGTCAGCGTACTCCTCGTGGTGTATGCCCTGGCCGTTGCCCTTGACCTGCGGCTCCTGACCCAGATCCTCCAGGCCGGGGCGTTCGTCGGGCTGTTTGCCCTGGTCGTCGTGTTTCAGCCGGAGTTGCG
>JANNQZ010000061.1:0-16142 GCA_031401015.1 Chloroflexota bacterium
AGGCCGTATTCGCCGGCACGATCTGCCAGGGCCCTCGGCACGATCTGCCAGGCCTTCGTGGCCCATCCGCCTGGAGCCGAGCCCCGTCCGTGGCTCGGGGTCGTCAGGGTGCTGCTCGGTTGACGCCGTACTTGCCCTGGACTCGAACGTCGGCTTCGTGCGCTCCGACCACGTCCGCGGCCTTTACGCCGGGAATATCGTGCACATCCATGTACGTGGGCATTGGGTACCTCCGAGCCGGTGCGACCGCCTTGGGCGCATCTCCGGGATTCTGTCACGTCGGTCAACTACGCGCGGGCAGCCTGGAGTCATCGGGCGGCTCCGGGCCGCAAGGCAGATTGAGGATGCGCCATCATCCGACCCGTGGCTGAGGATCACGGCGGATGATTCAGGCTCGCTCCGATGTCGTCGTGATTGGCGGCGGGATCGTCGGCACGGCGGCGGCGGCGTTCCTGGCGGAAGCGGGCGCGCGGGTCACCCTCATCGAGCGGGAAGGGCTCGCGTCGGGCGCCTCGGGCGCAAATTCGGGCGTCGTCCAGCATCCATTCGATCCCGTGCTCGCAGCACTCTACCGCGAGACGATCGGCCTCTACCGAGAGCTGGCGACCGCGGACCTTGGGTTCCGTCTCGGCGCTGAGCCGGCCGGGCTGCTGTACGTCTCGACCGACGAGGCGGCCGTTCGAAGCGTTGACCGTTCGCTCGCCGACACGTTTCCCGAGCTGACTCGCGACGTTGTCTCCGGGCCCGCACTCGAGCGTCTCGACCCTGCCGTCGCTCCGGGTATTCACGCCTGCCGTGTCGGGATCGGGTACCCCGTCTACCCCGGCGCCTCGACGTATGCCTACGCGACCCTCGCGGAGCGCGGCGGCGTCCAGATCCGACTGGGACGGACGGCCCGGTTGGACAATCGAGGGGACGACGTCACAGGCGTCGTCGTGGACGGACACGTCCTGCCGTGCGACGCGGTCCTCGTGGCGGCTGGCCCATGGGCGCCCGAGCTGATTGACCCGACCGGTCACTGGCGACCGATTCGACCTCGCTGGGGAGTCGTCGTGGAGGTGGAACTCACTGACGGGCCGACGCATGTCCTCGAAGGTGCCGAGATCAAGGCGATGGTTGACACGCCACTGTCCGCGCCCGGAACCGGTACGGGCGACGCCGACGACCTCGTGGACTTCAGCCTCGTGCCGCTGCCGGGGCTCGCCACGGTCGGGTCCACGTCGCTCGCCGCCCAGCCCGACCCGTCCGCTTGGGTCGAGCGGATCCTCAGCCGCGCAACCACGTTCGTGCCGCGCGTCGCCGATGCCCCAATCCGCGGTGCACGCGCCTGTGCCCGACCCCAGAGTGCGGACGGCAGGCCGCTCGTGGGGCGGGTCCCGGGCCGTCCCGGACTGTTCATCTGCGCCGGCCACGGGTCATGGGGCATCTCGACTGGTCCTGCCTCGGCGCGCCTCGTGGTCAATGAGATCCTCGGGCGCGGGCCGGGCATCTCCCCCGATCTCGATCCCGCCAGGTTCGGGGCGCCAGCAGCGTTATGAGCGACCGAATACCAGCAGGATGTTGTCCCGGTTCAGGATGAGATCGCCAACGCCCACGGCGACCAGCAGGATCCCGCCGATGACCTCGATCGTGCGGTGCCGGCTGGCGATGAAGCGAACGATCTGCTCGCGCCGCGCCCCGGCCAGGAGCGACAACAGGACGAGCGGCAGCCCGAATCCGAGGCCATACGCGATGAACGTCGCGATCCGCGGCAGGATCTCGGCCAAGCCGACCGAGTAGGCGATCAGCGAGAGCGCGAAGGCTCCGGCGCAGGGCAGCGCAAGCGGACCGAGCATCAGCCCATACAGGTACGCCTGCGCGAACGGGTTGGCGACGAGCGGGACGCTGGTGCCCGGCAGTCGCTCGAACGGGTTGCGACCGGCCACGAGCAGAAGTCCGAGGACGATGAGCAAACCGTCCACGAACGGGATGAGATAGCCAAGCAATGCGCCGATCGGGATCGCGACGATCACCAGGACGACCGCCACCGCGAGCATGGTGCTGAGGACGCCGGCCAGGATGAGGAGACCAAGCAACCCGGTCCCCCGCCGGCCGGTCAGGGCTGCGGCATTGGCCGAGAGGTAGGTCAGGAAGCTCGGGTAGAGCGGCAGCAGGCAGGGGCTCGCCGCACTGCCAAGGCCCAGGGTGAACGCCAGCCAGAGGCCGTCCAGGTCAGGCGCCGTGCGCTTCGGCCAGGGCGACGATCTCGTCCGGACTCTTGTGTCCGTACTTGGTGAGCGTCACCTGGCCGTCCGTTCCGACGATCGCGATCGGAGTCGAGGGTGGGTTGAGGAACTGATCGCCGAAGTCGGCAGCGAGCGCGCGCCCCACATCGTTCCCGGCGATGGCGTAGCGGCCGTCAAAGCCGGTCCGCTCGCGGTATGCGGCGAGGCTGGTCCCGTCTTCGTTCGGGTCGACATCGAGCACGACATAGACGACCGAGTCGGCCGGCAACCGGCCGATGGCAGCGATCACGTCGCCCTGCTGGGCACGGCAGTTGGAGCACCAGATCGCCATCGTTTCGATGAGGATCACCTTGCCGGCATGATCCGCGATCCGGAACGTCTCGCCGGTCGACACGTCCACGAGCGGAGCGGTCGCCCAGGCCTGCGCCAGGACCACGGCGGGGGCGGTGCTCGGTGGGACGGCACCGGGTGCGGCCGTTGTCGGCGCCGTCGTCGGCGACAACGAAGGGGAAGGGGATGTGGATGCCGCCACGCTGGTTGCCGCGGGCACCGGGGTGGCAACGGGCTCCGGTGCCGCTTGACCAGCGCAAGCCCCGACGACTAGGAGCATGGCGATCGTCGGCGCGATCCGGGCGATGACCGGGAATCGAGTCAGCATCCGCACATCTTGCGTCAAGCAGATGACCGTTCGATGTCATGACGGGAACGGCGTTCGATGCGGCCGGCTCCTGCGGTACCCTCGCCTCCTCGAGTCGCGCAGGAGCCGTGGGTGATCCGATCGAATGACTGATTCCTCGCCGGCGCGGCCATTCCCTCGCCTGTTCGAGCCGCTTCGGATCGGGAGCGTGACCCTGCGCAACCGGATCGTGTCGTCCGGCCACGACACGGTGATGGCCGCCGACGGGATGGTTACCGAGCAATTGATCGCCTACCAGGCGGCTCGGGCTGCCGGCGGGGTCGGGTTGATCGTGGTCCAGGTGGCGGGCGTCCACGAGACGGCGCGCTACACGTCGCACATCCTGATGGCGACCGAGGACGCCTGCATCCCCGGCTACCGTCGCCTCGCGCAGGTCGTCCACGGCCACGGCAGCGCGATCGTCGGCCAGCTGTTCCATGACGGTCGGGAGCTGATGGAGTCGCCCGATGGCACACTCCCGGTCGCCCTCGCGCCGTCGGCCGTGCCCAACGAGCGGTTCCACGTCATGCCGCGGGCCATACCCATCCCGCTGATCGAGGAGATCCGGGCCGGGTACGCCTCAGCGGCACGCCGACTGTGCCAGGCCGGACTTGATGGGGTCGAGGTCGTGGCCAGCCATGGCTATCTCCCGGCCCAGTTCCTCAACCCGCGGGTGAACGTGCGAACAGATCAATACGGCGGCAGCGCCGAGAACCGGCTCCGGTTCCTGCGCGAGACGATCGCCGGGATCCGGGCAGAGATTGGACGCGAGCCGGTGGTCGGGCTACGCATCTCGATCGACGAAATTACGCCCGAGGGCCTCACCCCCGACGATGTCCTGCCGGCCCTGGCGACGCTCGACGCCGACGGCCTCCTCGATTACGTGAGTGTCGTTGCGGGGACCTCGGCGACGCTCGCGGGATCGGGCCATATCGTCCCGCCGATGACGTGGCCAAATGGGTACACGGCGCCGCTCGCCGCGAAAGCGAAGTCGGTGGTGTCGGTCCCGGTCATCGTGGCCGGCCGGATCAACCAGCCCCAGGAGGCCGAACGGATCCTGGAACTGGGGCAGGCCGATGCGTGCGCCATGACCCGGGCGCTGATCTGCGACCCGCTCCTGCCGGTCAAGGCCGCCGATGGTCGAACCGACGAGATCCGCGCCTGTGTCGGCTGCAACCAGGCGTGCATCGGGCACTTCCACGCCGGCTACCCGATCTCGTGCATCCAGTACCCGGAGAGCGGGCGCGAGCTCGACTTCCCGGAGGCAGCGCCGAAGACGCACGCCCTCGCGCGAACGGTCATGGTCGTCGGAGGGGGTCCCGGTGGCCTGAAGGCCGCGACCGTCGCCGCCGAGCGCGGCCACCGGGTGACCCTGTACGAGGCGGCCCGGCGGGTTGGCGGCCAGGTCCTCCTCGCAGAACGGCTCCCCGATCGCGCGGAATTCGGGGGTGTCGTGACCAATCTCCTGGGCGAGGCGGAACGCGCCGGTGTGCGGATCGTGACCGGCACCACCGTCGACCTCGACCTTGTCAGGCGTGAGCACCCAGACGTGGTGATCGTGGCGACCGGGGCTGGGCCTCGCCGACCGCCGATCGAGCTGACCGGAGCGCCGATCGTGCTCGATGCGTGGGAGGTTCTGCGCGGGGCGCAGGTCCCCGACGGGCGGATCGTGGTCGCCGACTGGCGGTGCGACTGGGTCGGCCTGGGAATGGCGCAGCTCTTCTCCGAGCGTGGCCGGAAGGTCACCCTGGGCGTGGACGGGTACATGCCCGGGCAACGGATCCAGCAATATGTCCGCGACGCGATGATCGCGGCCGTGACCCGGGCCGGTGTCGATGTGCGACCACTCGTCCGCCTGTTTGGTTATGACGGATCGGCGGTCTTCTTCCAGCACGTGCTCACCGGCGAAGCCGTCATCGTGGAGGATGCGGCCGCACTTGTGCTGGCCCAGGGGCATGACCCGGTCGATGGCCTGCTGATAGCCCTGGAGGCCCCGGGCGCGTTTGACGGGGAGGTCCACGGGATCGGCGACTGCCTCTCGCCCCGGACCGTGGAGGAGGCGGTTCTCGAAGGGCTCAGGGTGGCCAGCGCCCTCTGAATCCGGCCCGGCGTGCCAGGATCAGGCGCGGCCGCGGACGAGATCGATCAGTCGACCCAGGATCCGCTCGCCATCTGCGCGAATGCCGTTGTGCTCGTACTCGTTGGTGATCCACGGTCGGAGGCCACGGATCGTTACCGCGGTTTCCTCGGCGTAGGCGCGCTCCACGTACAGGTCATCCACGTAGATCGTCGCGGCGACCGGCACCTCGTTGTGCCGCAGCTGCGCCTCGTCGTACAGCCTTGGCCAGGAGTGCTCTGCCAGGAGATTCGCGGCCTCGCGATGGGACCGCAGGGCGCCGTAGTCCTCGAACATCCACGGGTAGACGTGCTCGGCAGTAAAGGCATCGGAGTCACGGACCGCGTCGGGCAGCAGGCGGTCCGCCGACCAGCGCGTCGGGACGCCGTCCGCGTACGACGATTCATGGAGCGTCGCGTAGATCGGATTTCGCGCGAAGCTGACGGCGCCATCGACATCGGCCAGGAACGCCCGCGAGCCGAACGGGAGTTCCAGGACGTGGTGGAGCTTCTCCCATCCGGCGCTATCGCCCAGCCAGAGCCCCATCTGCCGGAACCGCGGGACGGTCAATCGATCACCGGACGGGAGGCGGACCTCTTCGCCTGCCAGACGGCGGTGGATCTCCCTGACGCGGCCGCGATCGTCGGGGTAGCGCTCGAAGTAGCGCTCGTTCTTGTCGATGAGGCGGACGTACGTCGAGCGGTAGATGTCGTCGACCGGGCGCCCGATCGGGGCCAGGCCGCCGGTGATGAACGCTTCGCGGAGCCCCTCGGGCGCGATCGACAGGTAGGTCATCGAGGTGAATCCACCGAAGCTCTGCCCCAGCACGCTCCAGTGCTCGACGCCCAGCTCCTGGCGGATCAGCTCAGCGTCGCGAACGATTGAATCGGCTCGAAAGTGGGTCAGGTACGCGGCCTGGGCCGTCGGCGTGTCCCCCGGGATCTCGCCGACCGGGGTGGAGCGTCCGGTGCCGCGCTGGTCGAGCAGCAGGACCCGGTAGTCCTTGAGCGCACGAACCATCCAGCCGCTCGGGGGGCTGGTCGGCCGAACAGCCTCGAAGCCCGGGCCGCCCTGGAGGAAGACGAGGTACGGCCGGTTTGGGCCGTCCGGGTCGGCAACCTCGCGGGTGAAGACACTGATCTGCGGTCCGTCCGGGCGGGCGTGATCGAGCGGGACCGTGTGCTCACGCTCGGTCAGGACGGCGCCGGGGACTCGGTACATCGCGCTCATCGCGCCCGAACTCTATCGTGGGCGCACGGGGCCGTGCTCGACGCCGGGCTCGCGGGCGCGCCGGGTCGTGCTCAGCGTCGGGCGGTTGTCCCTCCGGACGATGCGCGTCGGATGCATAAGCCAGGTGGCGGTCGTCGGTGGGAGTCGCCCGGTCGATCGACCGACCGGCAGACCAGCCGGCCGCGGACCGCCCGTGCCAATCCCAAGGAAGCATCGTCGTCGTCGAGATGCATCATCGTCCGCCGCGCCACTCGTCCCGCGCCACTCGTCCAGCGCCACTCGTCCCGTGCAAGTCGTCCCGTGCCAGTCGTCCCCGTGCCAGTCGTCCCCGTGCCGGTCGTCCCCGTGCCAGTCGTCCCAGTGCCAGAAGTATGCATCCGACGTGCATAGCACCGGGGAGCTGTGTCCGGGCGCCGAGCACGAATCGCGTCCAGTTCGGTCCTTGACGTAAGCTGGCGGGGCCGCCCTGGGGCTCCACCTAGCCCTCGCTCGGCAGCACAGGAAGTCCAGCTTGACTGACCCCGGCCTGACTGAGCGACCCGCGGACCCGGCCCCCGATCGGGCGGCTTCTCCGACTGCCATCTCGACCGATCCGGCGCAGGTTACCGGCGCGCCCAGGACAGAGGCGGCCGCCGATCGGGCCCCAGACCGACGGGCCTATCTGCGGCATCTGACGGGCGACGCCGTGTCGACGGCCGGACGGTTGGCCGGCTTCACCTCGATCATTCGACAGACGGTCGTGGGAGTCGGTGCGGCCGCTGTGCGCGGCCTCGAGGGATCCGCCGAGATGGAGACGCCGGACGCGTCCTTCGGGGTGTCGCCGGCGCCAGCGGTCGCCCCCGCGCCAGCGGTCGCCCCCGCGCCAGCAACCCCGCGGGACCCCGTCCAAGCCTTGACGTCGGTCCAGCACGAGTTCCTGGCCGGCGCTTCAGGGGCAACGATGGCGGTCAACGATCCGTCCGGGCCACCTCACCTGACCGACTCGATGGTCCACTGGGACGGAACGCTCCTCCGGCTGCCGGCCCAGCTGTTCACCGCGCGCGCGACAAACGTTGACCGGGACCCGCGCGTCAGCCTGCTCGTGCACGGCGCCAGCCCCGAGTCATGGGTCGCGATCACGGGCACGGCGTCGCTCGTTCACGGCGATCAAGCCGGGATCGAGACCCGGCTGATCCTGGCGAAATACGTCACCGAGGACGAGTTGGAACGGCGCTGGGCGGAGCTGGCGGCGGATGGGGATCGGATCGTGATCCAGGTCCGTCCGACCCGCTTCGTGTGGCGGCTGGCCTGACCGCTCTCAGCCGTCAGGCGACGATGCGCTCGCCGCTGTCCCGCGCGAAGAGGTGGACCCCCGAAGGTCGGATCTCGGCCGAAACCTGCTGACCGAGCGACAGCGGCAGGTCCGGATCGATGCGGGCGACCACGGTGGCCGAGCCAACATCGAGCTCGACGAAGGTGTCCGAGCCGATCGGCTCCATCAGCCCGACCACTGCGCCAAAGGTCGCCCGCCCAGCGGCCGAACCGTTGGGGCGCAGGACGACATCCTCGGCCCGGACGCCGAGCACGACGGTCGGCCAGGCACCATCCGCGAGACCGAGAGCGGCGGCCGATCCAAGATCGATCCGGACGTCAGGGCTCACGAATGCCACCCCGTCCGCACCCCGCTCGAGCGACCCCTCGAGCAGGCTCATCCTGGGCTTGCCGACGAACTCGGCGACGTAGAGGTTGCGCGGCTTGCCGTAGATGTCGCCCTGGGAGCCGGACTGCACGATCTTTCCGTCGCGCATGACGCAGATCAGGTCCGACAGCGTCATCGCCTCTTCCTGGTCGTGGGTGACGAAGACGGTCGTCGTCCCCAGCGCGAGATGGAGGTGCTTCACCTCGGTCCGCATGCGAGCCCGAAGCGCCGCATCAAGATTGCTGAACGGCTCGTCGAGGAGGAACACTAGCGGTTGCTTGACGAGGGCCCGACCGAGCGCCACGCGCTGCTGCTGCCCGCCTGACAGCTGACCGGGCTTGCGATGGAGGAGATGCCCGATATCGAGCATCTCGGCCACCTGCGTCACGCGTTGGGTGATCTCGGCCGGAGGCCGCCGGCGGAGCTTGAGCGAAAAGCCGATGTTCTCGAACACCGTCATGTTCGGATAGAGCGCGTAACTCTGGAAGACCATTGCCATTCGTCGCTCGTTTGGCGGGACCGCGGTCACATCCCGATCGCCAAGCACGATGGAGCCCGCATCCGGTCTGTCGAGGCCGGCGATCAGGTTCAGGGTCGTGCTCTTGCCACAGCCAGACGGACCCAGGAGCGTGACGAACGCGCCGTCGGGGACTTCGAGGTTGAGATCGTCGACGGCGCGCACCGGCCCGTAGCGCCGTGCGAGATGCCGAAGACTGAGCGAGGCGACGGTCATGGACCTCTCCGCGGCTGGGACGAGGCCGAAGGGCCACGCCGTAGATTGTCGACAATCTACCGGCCGCGCGCGCCGAGCGTCAAGGCTGGACCTTGCCGGCCGTCGCGCGACTCGCTATCGTGCAGTCCGCCTCGAGGCTGATTGTCGACAGTACCCCGTGAGGTGAGCCCGATCATGCCGGGGAGGCTATGAATCCCGCCGTCACCGCCAGCCGCGGACCCCGTTGGCGCCGGGTGGTGCTCGTCGCCCTGGTCGCGGTCGCCGTCGCGACCGTCGTCCTCGTCGGCCGGGGGTTGGTCCTGACCGATTCCGTCAAGGCCGAACCCGAGCTTTGCCGGAATGTCGCCGGGGATCGCGGACTCGTGTTTCGAGCGGCCTACGGTACGACGCCAGCCGCCACAGACCCCATGTCCGTGATGATGCTGCGCAACATGGGCAACGGCGCGGCGGTCGCCGATGTGTTCGGGGACGGCAACCTGAGCGTCTTCATGCTGGGCCAGGCGGGCCACCCCAACCGCCTCTTCCGCAACCAGCCTGACGCGAGCGGCGAGCACACCTTCAATGACGTCACCGAGGCCGCCGGTCTCATCAACAAGGGCGGCGCTCGATCCGCAGCCTTCGCCGATCTCGATATCGACGGCGACCTGGATCTGATCGTCATGAACGACTTCGATGGCGGAGAAATCGGCAGTCCATCGCGGATCTATCGGAACGACGGGGACGGGACGTTTGCCGATGTGACCGAGGGCTCAGGCTTCGACCCGGTCGGCTACCTCGTCGGCGGACTGTCGTTGGCCGACTACGACCGCGACGGGCTGCTGGACATCTACGTGACCTACTGGACGATGGAGCTTGGCGGCGACCCTGCCCGCGACCAGATGGCCATCAAGGGCCGCTTCCCCGGCATGAACCGGCTGTACCGGAACCTGGGGGCCTTGCGGTTCGAGGACGTGACCAATGACGCGCACCTCGGCCAGGTCACCGCCGACAGCTTCAGTTCAATCTTTGCCGACTTTACCGGCGACGGCTGGGCGGACCTGTACGTCGCCCGGGACCACCGCGCCGACCTGTTCTACGAGAATACCGGCGGTGCCTTCCGCGACGCGTCGGACGAGTACGGGGTGGGTCACGTTGGCAACGACATGGGGGTCGCCGTGGCCGATCTAGGGAACGACGGGACGCTGGACCTGTACAGCACCAACATCACGGATCCGAATCGTGAATTCGGCACCGGGTCCGGCAACACCATGCTGATTGGCAGACGGGGGCCGGGCGGTGCGCTGACCTACGAGGACGAGGCCGTAGCGATGGGGGTCGAGGATTCCGGCTGGGGCTGGGGCACGGCGTTCACGGACATCGACCTCGATGGGCGACTCGACCTGTACGCGGTCCAGGGGATGCAGGAATTCATCGCGCAGCAGAGCCCGGAGCTGCGCAACCAGAATGCCCGCCTCTTCCTGGGCGCACCGGACGGTGGGTTTGCGCTCGCTACGGAAAACGGCTGCGACCTCCCGGGCGATCAGCGGACCGTGATCCCGTTCGATTACAACCGCGACGGTGCACCCGATCTGCTCATCACGCAGATGGCCTATTCGGTGGTCCTGCTCGAGAACGGGACGGCCGATCGCCACTGGCTCACCGTCGATCTCAGTCGGGCCGGCGCTCAGGCGGCGGGCGCGCGGGTCGCGGTGAACAGCGGCGGGGCACGCTCGACGCAGGTCGCGCTGTACGGTGGCAGCTATCTGGCCGGGATGCCACTCGAGCTCTACTTCGGGCTCGGGGCCGCGGAGGCGGCAGACGATGTCACCCTGACGTGGAGCGACGGAACCACCCTGCACCTCGGCCCCATCGCGGCTGACCAGATCCTGCGCGTCACGCCAGACGGGGTGCTGCCGTGACGATGTCCCGGAGTCGCCTGGCGCGGCTGACCACGCTCCTCGTCGTGGCCGTCGCACTCGCGCTCGTCGCCACCAACTTCGTGGCCCAGACCGCCCGCGCGGAGGCTCCGGCGCGATGGACGCCAATCCTGCTTGATGCCGCCAACCACGTTCGTGTGGCACCCCAGTTCGCCGTTGGGTCCGCCGAAGACCGCCGCGAACTGGACGAGATCGTGGCGCTCCAGGCTGCTGGCGAGGTCTCCGCCGAACAGATCGCCTGGTGGACGGCCGAGCCGGGTCCGGCGCGCTGGAACGAGATCCTGCTGACGGCCGTGCGCGATGCCAAGACCAACCCGGTCCGCGTGTCGCGAACACTGGCCCTGTTGAACGCGGCGATCCACGACGCGGTGATCGCCGCATGCGACACGAAGCTGGCCTACCAGCGGTCGGCCCCGTCCGAGCGTGACTCACGGATCAAGGAACTGGCGCCACGGGACCAGTTGTCCAGTCATGCGTCGGTCGACGCCGCAATCGCGGCCGCTGCACTGACCGTCCTGAGCGCGATCTACCCGGATCGCATCGCCGCATTCGAGGAGCGGGCCGACGAACTCCTCCGGGTTCGGATGGCCGCCGGAACGCATACGGCGTCGGACATCGCCGCCGGTACCAGGATCGGTGAGGCTGTCGGCGCGCTGGCCGTGGCCCGGGCGGCAGATGATGGCGCCAACGTCTTCTGGCAGGGTGAGGTCCCAGCCGGACCGGGTCTTTGGAAACCGGCCAAGCCGTTCCGCAACGACCTGCCGCTCGAACCGTTGGCCGGCGCATGGCGACCGTGGCTGATGGCCAGCGGGTCGGAATTTCGACCCGGACCTCCTCCGGCATTTGAATCGACCGCGTGGCAGGCCGAGGCCGACGAAGTCGTCCGGGTCAATGAGGAGCTGACCGACGCGCAGGTCCGGATCGCCCGGTTCTGGGCGGATGGTCCGGGCACGGACACGCCGCCCGGGCACTGGATGCGGATCGCGATCCAACTGTCGAACCGTGACGGCCTGTCCGCGGCCGATGCGGCTCGGGTCTTCGCCCACCTCGGGATGGCCCAGGCCGATGCCTTCATCGCCGCGTGGGACGCCAAGTACACCTACTGGTCGGGGCGGCCGACCGGCCTCATCAAAGGGTTCGCCTCCACGATCATCACCCCCAATTTCCCGGCCTACATCTCTGGCCATGCGACCCTCTCAGGGGCAAGTGCAGCGGTCCTCGCGGCCTTCTTCCCGGCCGATGCGACCAGGCTCGACGCGCAGGCCGAGGAGGCCGCCCTGTCTCGGCTCTACGGCGGGATCCACTGGCGCAGCGACAACGAAGTGGGGCTCCAGGTGGGGCGCCGGATCGGCGATCTTGCCGTGCTGCGTGCCGGCCGCGACGGGGGGCTTCGATGAGCCACAGATGTAATCCCGCGCCCGAATTATGTTGACAGTCGACTGGATCCCGGCCCATCATGGAGGCGCCCGACGGGAGGTTTTGGGCTGCTGGGAGGCGTATTTGGCATGGCGATAGCAGGCGCGGCCCTGAGCCGGGGGGCGGGGCGAATCTCGCGCCGGTTCGACCGCCTCAGCGAGCGCCGATTCGCTTTGCTCGTGTCCGTGCCCGGGCTGATCCTGGTCGGGCTGATCGTGCTCCCGCCGACGCTGGCGGTCTTCGGGCTGAGCCTCTTCCGGATCGAACTAGCCAAGGACGATCTCACCCCATTCGTGGGGCTGCGCAACTATCTCGTCCGACTTCCTGAGGACACCGAAGTCCTGGCCGCGATCCCTCGAACGCTCTTCTTCGCGGCGATGTCGACCGCCGTTACCCTGCCGCTGGCATTGGTGACCGCCCTGGTCCTGAACCGCGGGTTCCGCGGCGTGTCGATCTTCTTCATGGCGCTCTTGATGCCGTGGGCGGTCGCGTCCATCGTCGCGGGCATCTTCTGGCGGTTCATCTTCGACACCAACCACGGAATCATCAACGGCGTGCTGATTGGCCTGGGGCTCATGGATCAGCCGTTTAACTGGCTGTCGAGTACAGAGCAGGCGGTCGGCATTGCGCTGGTAGCCCAGTCGTGGAAGTCCGTCCCGCTCCTGACGATCCTGCTGCTCGCTGCGCTGAAGGGGATCCCGGAGGCCCTGTATCGGGCCGCCAGGATGGATGGCGCAACAGCCTGGGAATCCTTTCGTTTCATCACGCTGCCCGCCATCAAGAACACCCTGATTGTGGTCGGTGTCCTCCAGGTGATCCTCGGCCTGCAGGTCTTCGATCTGCTCTACAGCCTGACCAGCGGAGGCCCCGGTCGAGACACGTACGTGCTGATCTACGCGATCTACACGATCACGTTCGAGCAGATCAGCCTGGGCTACGGAGCGGCCATCGCGGTGCTCCTCTTCCTGGGCACCGTGGCAGCGAGTCTCGTGTTGCTGCTGTTCGTGCGACGGAGGCAGGCCGCGGGTCCCGCGACGGACGAAGAGGCCGAGAACGCAACGGCGACCGCCCGCACATCCCTCAAGTTTGCCGCTCAATCCGCAACGGCCGTGCGCGGGACCGCTTCCATGCCCGCCGAGGAGGGTCGTCGAGGCCTGATCAGGCTGCCCGGGGCGATCAGCCGAGTCCTGTTTGGTCTCGGCGTGGGGCTCTTGCTGTTCTTCTTTGCCGCTCCGGTCATCTGGATGCTGATCGCCAGTCTCCAGCCGTTCCAGGCGCTGACGCAGCAGCCGCCCGCGTTGACGCTTGACCTGTGTACGGACGGCTACGAGATCATCGCGGGCGACGCGCGCTGGCTCGGATCACTGTGGGTCAGTCTCCAGACAGCGCTCCTGACCGCCTTCTTCGTGATCTTTCTCTCGGCCCCGCCCGCGTACGCGCTGGCCCGCTACGACCTCCCCGGCAAGTCGACCACGCTGGCGTTGCTGATCATCATCCAGATGGTGCCGGCCATCGTCCTGGCGATCCCGGTTCTGCGCATCTTTCAGATCGCGGGCTTGACCGACACCGTCGCAGCGCTGGTGCTCGTCAATGTCGCGTTCTGGCTGCCGCTCGTCATCTGGCTGTTGCGCAACTTCTTCATGGAGGTGCCGGTGTCGCTGGAGAAGGCGGCCCGGATCGACGGCTGCACGCGCCTGGGGACGCTGTTCCGGGTCACGATTCCGGCGGCGCGCCCGGGGATCGCGGCGGCGGCGATCGTGATCCTGATCGGAACCTGGAACGAGTTCTTGTTCGCGGTCATTCTCGGCAATCAGAACGCGGTGACCATCACCCGGTTGATCACCGGGATTCAGAACTTCCCGGGACCATTGAATCAGATGCCGGCGCCCAACCTGCTCGCGGCGGCGGCCATGGTCGCGGTGGCTCCGTGTCTGATCCTTGTCCTACTATTCCACCGCCGGATCATCTCCGGTCTAGCTGGAGGGTTCGTGAAGGGTTGACGAACATCTGCGGGTCATCGTGGTATACCCCAACCCCCAATAGTGCGAGGAAGCCATGACCGAGGACAAGAACCCAGCCATCGCCCGACTGACGTCGGCGCTCAGCCGCCGAGACGTGCTCAAGGGCGGGCTCATCGCCAGTAGCGCCGCGTTCATCGCCGCCTGCGCGGCTCCAGCACCGAGCGTGGCACCCGCAACGGCGGCTCCCACCGCGGCCCCACCGGCCCCGACTGCGGCCCCTGGTGCCACGGCGGCTCCCGCCACAGCGGCACCGACGCCGGAGCCCGTGAGCTATGCCGGCGTCACCCTCAACAACAGCACCGGCGGCTACTCGATCCCGGCGTTCCAGCTCGGGCTGGACGCGTGGAAGGCCGATACCGGCGGGAACGCGACCTTTACGAACATCCCGTTCGACGAGAAGCCCGTCAAGTACGCCAGCTTCATCGCCACTCAGGACGCCTCCTGGGATCTCCACTACACCTACGACGTGTTCATGCAGCGCTACGGCGTCCGCCTCCTGTTGCCACTCGAGGGCAACTACACGGGCGACCTCAGCGACTTCATCCAGACGGCACTCCCGGGGTTCACGACCCAGTCCGACCAGGTCCTGCGGGGCCTGCCGATCCATTTCAGCTCCTGGCTGTGGACCTGGAATCCGGAACTCTGGAACTCGATCGGTGAGGACGGCTCCAACCCGCCCGACTCGTATGAGGCGCTCTTTGCGCTCACACCCAAGTTCGTTGCCGCGGGCATCATTCCGTGCGCACAGCCGTGGCAGGGCGTCGGCGGCACGTTTGCCAAGCTGTACTGGACCCACATCTACAACTCGACCGGACACCCGATGTTCAGCGATGATCGGACCCAGGTGCTCTTTGACGGCCCCGAAGGCCTGTCGGCCTTCCAGACGATCGAGGCCGGCCTCAAGAGCGGTTGGTGGGACGCCAACTATCTGAACATCACCAACGAGCACGAGGCCTACGTCGAGTTCGCCAAGGGCAACATGGCGACGGTCATGCATTCCGAGTCTGTGATCGAACCCACCGAGAAGGAGTTGGTGGCCGCCGGCAAGCTGGCCGTCCGCCAGTTCCCGGGCATCGTGTCCGGGACAACGGGCTCCGCCCAGGGCGCGGACGGCACCGGTGTCAACAAGTGGACCAAGCAGCCCGATGCGTGCTGGAGCTTCTTCAACCGGCTGTTCACCCCTGACGTCGCGTTGCAGATCAGCCTGCACGAACCCGAGCTGTACCCGCCAACCCGCCTTTCGGTCCTGGCGGACGCGGCCGTCAAGGCCGCTCAACCACTCGGGCCGGCCCACGAGGCGCAGGCCAAGGGCGTGACCAACCTGTGGTCGACGCCATACGACTGGGCGCCGGTCTTTGACGATGTCGTCAACAAGATCATCCAGGGCGAATATTCGGCGCAGCAGGCGCACGATGCCGCCATCACCGGTACCCAGGACCTGATCATCAAGTTCCTGAGCGCCTAGGGCAGATCCGGCCGGCACCCGCCGGCCATCGAAGGAGTTCCGGCACAGGGCGTCGAGGTTCTCGCGCCCTGTGCCCATGTCTGGGAGCATTTCCGATGTTCGCGTCTCTCGCCGCCGACTATCCCCGCGAGCCAAGGGCCGGTGAACCGGATCGGCTCGGCGCGGCGGATCGCCAGCTCGCCGATGGCGCCATCGGAGCCGCCGAGCACCTTGCGGTCATGCGTGAGGTCGTCAAGGTGGTCGTCGACGAGCAGGAGCTGTCCGGGCTGGGCATGCTCTGCCACGGTGATGTCACCGACGTGGACCGGCTCCGGCCCCTGGTTCTCGGGCTGGGCGGGACCAGCTCGGGCCACTCGGTGAGGCTGCCGGATGGTGCGGAGGTGCAGGCGCCGCGCTTCGACGCGCCTGCGCGCTGGCAGGCGCCGATCACGGTGGAGGCCTGGCGGTGGGCCGACCATTGCACGGACCAGCTCGTGAAACAGGTGCTCATCGGCCCGTACACCCTGGCCCGACTGGCCGAACCGGGCCTGATCTCTCGCGAGTCGCTCGCCCCCGGGCGCGCTGAGGCGTTTAAACAGGAGCTTAGGGCACGAAAGGAAGCCGATTGCCCCTACATACACATCGAAGAAGGTGCCGTGACCGCCAACGGCGATGACGATGAAGAGT
>JANNQZ010000062.1:0-7379 GCA_031401015.1 Chloroflexota bacterium
TCTGCCTCGCGGATTCGATCCATTTCGACGAAGGCTTCGCCAACGTGGGCACCGTGCAGGACCACTCGGGCGCCGTACCCCAGGCAGGCGTCCACTTTGGATCGCACGGCTCCAGACGGCATCACCACCGTGACCGAAACCCCGGCCGCCCGTCCGGCCAGCGCGTAGGCCTGTCCAGCATTTCCAGCCGACAGGGTGATGACGCCGCGGGACCGCTCGTCGTCGGTGAGCGTCGCGATCCGGTTGGTCATGCCGCGCGGCTTGAACGAACCGGTCTTCTGGAGGTGCTCCGGCTTCAGGTAGAGTCGATCGTCTCCCAACCGGGTCCCGGTCGCCGCTGTTACCCATGCTGCCGCGGTCGTCGAGCTCATCAGCGGCGTGCGGTGAACGAGGCCAGCGATCCGGTCGCGCGCGGCGAGGATGTCGGCGAAAGGGACGATGTGATCGGAAATCAACGGCATGTTCGTAAGTATCACCCACGAACCGGTGCTCGAAGACAGACCAGGTGACCTTCGGTGCTGGTCCTGGTGACGGCAGTGCCCCAGGAACGCCCGGTTCGCCATCCGGCCGGTGGCGCAGCGATGCCGGCTCTGGCCGCCTTCCTCCCCGGTTCATTGGCCTGCCCGGCGCGCCATCCGGCCGCCATCCGGCCGCCATCCGGCCGGCGAGCGCGCCATCCGGCCGGCGAGCGCCTCATGTCGGCCGGTTCGCCGGCCTGTTGGTCTGCCCCGCGTTCCAGGTGGCCTTCTATGGCATATCCAAGGACTTGCACAGTTGCGTACTTGCGCAAGCAGTGGTATCGTCTGTGGCGATGTTGGAGCCGCTCACAACGCAACCGGCCATTTCGGCCGAGCCCGAGCGGCAGCGGTATGCGGCGGTCGGGCGGGCGCTTGGCGACCCCAAGCGGCTGTGCGTCCTTGAATCACTGGCGTCGGGGGAGCTGTCAGTCGGCGAGCTGAGTTCGCAGGTTGGCTGTCAGATCCCCAACATGAGCCAGCATCTTGCCGTGCTGCGCAGCGCCGGTCTCGTAACGACACGACGCGAGGGCAGCACCATCTTCTATCGCCTCGCCGACCCGCGGGTCCTCGAGGCCTATCGATTGATCCAGGATATTGCCCGGTAGGGCGCAGGAACGAAAGGAACCCACCAGATGGCGGAGATCAGGGTCGCGACCGACGCGAATTTCGAGGAGCTCGTCCTCAAGTCGGAGCGCCCGGTCGTGGTCGACTTCTGGGCGGCCTGGTGTGGGCCGTGCAAGATGGTCGCCCCGGAGATGGAGAAGCTGGCTGCAAAGTACGACGGCGTTGTCGACGTGGTCAAGGTCGACGTTGACGCCAATCCAGGCCTCTCACAGTCGTTCAACATCCTGAGCATCCCGGTCATCGCCTTCTTCCGGCCCGGCCAGCAGCCGCAGGGAGTTGTCGGGTTCCGTCCGCTCGAGCAGCTCGAGCAGACCTTCGGCCTTGCCGAGTACGCCGTCGCCAAGGCAGACTGAGCCGGCCACACGCAACCACGTCCGACGGACCCGGCAATCGCCGGGGCCGTTGTCGATTCCCTGAGCCTGAGTCAGCCGCCGATGACGCGTCGGTGGGCGGAGGCAAACCAGGCTGCGGCTCGATCCGCGGCGTGACCGTCCAGGACGGCTGGCCGAAACAGGACCCAGCCTGGGCCATGGGCAGACGGCGCGACACCCGGCGTCCGGGCCGCCGCGGCCGCCACCGGTGGATCCAGGGCAAATTCGGCGGAGTCGCCGTCCGCGCTGACGACCGCGAAGGGCCGACCCAGGCACGACCAGGTCATCCCCGCATCGCGCTCGTTGACGGCGTCCACGTCAGCGAAACCTGCGGCCACATCGGTGAGCAGGTCGCCCAGGTTCACTCGCGAGCCGACGCGAGAACCGCCTCCAGGTCCGCGCGGTGGTCCTCGTAGTGCTCCGTGGTCTCCTGGTAGAAGAACTTCTGGTGGTCCGCGTGCTTGAGCCAGCGTGCTTCCGGCACGACCGTCAGGTAGCCACGCATCTGGCCCGGGATCGTCCCGAACCGCTCCCTCAGCTGCGCCATGGGGAGGGCGGCCCACGTGGCTTCCACCTCGGCGTTGACGACATCGCCGCCGCGTGCGTCCCAGTCCGCCTCGACACGCGCCTTGGTCGCGCTGGTTTCGTTGACCGCCAGGTCGGTGGCGACCTGCAGGGCGATCTCCTGGTAGGCCAGCAAGTGGCCGATCAGGTTGCGGCCGGACCACAGGTGTGCCCCACGCAGGGGAATCGATAGCGACGCATCAGACAGTTCCAGGAGCGCTTCATAGGGCGCCCACGCATCACGCTCTTCCTCCAGGAATTCGAGTGCGTCGCTGTACATGGATCCCTCCTGCGTGAACTGGCATGGTAGCCGGGTCAGACCGCCACCGGTTCGCGATACTCCCCGAACACGTCGCGCAGCACCCCGCACTGCTCTCCGAGGGTCGCGTAGGCCGCGGCGCACCGAATGAAGTGGGGCATCAGGTTGGTGTCGCTCGCCTCGGGCCGTGAAGCCGCGTCGCGCAGACCGGCGAGCGCCGCGCCGACCTCGGCCGCGTCGCGCTCGCGCCGAGTGCGCGCCAGGCGCTCGAGCTGGCGGTTGAGGGATCCGGGCGGGACTGCGAGCACCGGCACGGCCATCTGCTCTGACTCGTCGACGTACGCGTTGAGGCCGACGACCCGACGATCACCGGTCTCGAATTCGCGCTGGTAGCGGTACGCCGCGTCGGCGATCTCGCGCTGCGGATAGCCCTCGGTGATCGCGGCCACCATCCCTCCGCGCCGGTCGATCTCGTCCAGATAGCGGAGCACGGCGATCTCCGTCTCATCGGTCAGCGCCTCGACGAACCAGGAGCCGCCCAGCGGATCGACCGTGGCATCCACACCGGACTCCTCCGCGATGACCTGCTGCTGGCGCAGGGCGAGCAGCGCGGCCTCCGCAGTTGGAACGGCGAGCGCTTCGTCGTACGCGTCGGTGTGAAGCGACTGCGTCCCGCCAAGGACGGCGGCCAGCGCCTGGAGAGCCACCCTCGTCAGGTTGTTGAGCGGTTGCTGCGGTGTGAGCGAAACCCCCGCCGTCTGGGTGTGGAAGCGCATCCAGGCCGAGCGCTCGTTCTCGGCACCGTAGCGCTTGGTCACCAGGCGGTGCCAGATCCGCCGCGAGGCCCGGAACTTGGCGATCTCCTCGAAGAAGTCGCTATGGCTGTTGAAGAAGAACGAGAGGCGAGGCGCGAAATCGTCGATCCGCAGGCCGCGCGCCAGCGCCGCCTCGACATAGGCCATCCCGTCGGCAATGGTGAAGGCGAGCTCCTGGATGGCGGTCGAGCCGGCCTCGCGGATGTGATAGCCGCTGATCGACACGGTGTTCCACTTCGGCAGCTCGCGCGCACCGAACTCGATGGTGTCGGTCACGAGCCGCATGGACGGCCCGGGCGGGAAGAGATACTCCTTCTGGGCGATGAACTCCTTGAGGATGTCGTTCTGGGTCGTCCCCTCGAGCTGCGCGCGCGGGACGCCGACTTTCTCCGCGGCGACGATGTACATCGCCAGGATCGGCGCCGCGGGCGAATTAATGGTCATCGAGGTGGAGATCCGATCGAGCGCCAGATCGGCTAGCAAGACCTCCATGTCCGCGAGGCTCGAGACGGCGACGCCGCACGTCCCAAACTCCCCTTCCGCCTCGGGGTCGTCCGTGTCGTAGCCGTACAGCGTTGGCATGTCATAAGCGATCGACAGGCCCGTCTGGCCGGCAGCCAGGAGCTGGCGGAACCGCGCGTTGGTGTCCTCGGCTGCGCCGAACCCGGCGAACATCCGCATCGTCCACAGGCGGCTGCGGTAGCCCGTTGGGTGGATCCCGCGGGTGAACGGCGGTTCGCCCGGGAAGCCAATCTCGTGCAGTGGGTCGGCGAGCCGCGCGGGCGACGACCAAGGGCCGTAGAGACGCTCCACGTTCGCGTCGCTGATGGTCGAAAAGCGCGAGCGCCGCTCGGGGGCGCGGCGAACCGCCGGGTCGAGTCGCTCCGCCTCCCACGTTCGGCGTCGGGCGGCCCCGTCGCCCGACCCGTCGGTCATGGCCGCATCTCCGAAGGGGCTCGACGGGGCTCGGAGACGCTCAACAACTGCTGGCGAACCAGAAGAAGCGGCCGCCCTTGAACGACAGGTGCATCCCGAGCGCCTTTGTCACGCCCGCGCGGGTTCGGTCGCCCTTGATCGTGTAGGCCACGGAGATGATCGTGCTCTTCCCGTTCTTGGGCGTGTAGGTCCAAACCTCCGGCCCGCTGACTGAGTCCACGGTGGTCGTGAAATCGGACTTGGCAAACGACTCGATCGACTTGCGGCAGGCCGACTCGCTGTAGGCGGTGATGACCGCAGGGTCCAGGTGGTCGATCAGGAAGGCGGAATCGCCGACTCGATAGGCCGCATCGAACTCCCCGACGAAGCTGATGATGGCGGCCTTGGCTACGGCGCCGACGGGCGGCTCGTTCCCCAATGGGGTCGGTGTCGGCTCCGGGGAGTCGGATGGCTCGGGGGACTCCGGGGACGGTGTAGGCGCTTCGGAGGGCGCTTCGGAGGCGCTGGGGGATGGCTTGGGTGTCGGCGCCGCCGACGCCGTCGGTGCGCTCGTCGCCTGCGAGGGGAGCCCGCGGTCGCCGATGATCTTCGGCAGGAACACGAAGGCCGCGACTGCCACGCCGACAAACGCTGCCACGAGGATGATCGGCCCCAACCCGATCGAGGGCCGGCGCCCGTCTGGGTCCGGGAGATCGACGACGGCGGCGCGCGCACCGGGTTGCGGTGCCTTGGTGTCGGCGCCGCAATGCGGGCAGAACGTCCTTCCTCGCGGCACGGGTTTGGCGCAGACCGGACACGGCGGCCCGATCAGTTCGGGTGGAGCGGGTGTGGGGGCGGCCGTCGCCTGGGTTGCCGTGGTCGGCTTGACCGGGGTGGTTGGGACCGGAACCGGCCCGGTCGGCGCCGCGACCGGGGCACCGGCGACTGGGGCCGGGACAGTCGCGATCTCGCCGGGGACCGCGGGATCGTCGGCCGTGGCCTGGCCCGCCCACTCGAGAAACGTCCCGCACGAGCCGCAGAACTCGGCCCCTGGCTCGTTCTCGAATCCGCATTTCTGACAGACCATGTCGCACTCCGTCATCGGCCGTGTTGCGCGCGCTCACGGTACAACGCGCACGCTATCGGTGGAGACGCCGAACGAACGCCCCGGACCCCGGGTTGCGCTGGTGTCCGCCCAGTCCCACCCTTGGGTACATGCACACGCGTCCCCGTGCCCGCTTCGGCAGCCGCCGCGCGCTGCTCGCGACGCTAACGGCCGTCATGGCCCTGGCACCGAGCTCACCGTTCGCGGCAGGAACGACGGCTGCCGAACCCGACTTCCCGTCGCGCGACGCCCGGTACCACAGCCTCGCGGAGATGGTCGCCGACATCACCGCGGTCGAGGCCGCGCACCCGGGCCTCGTCGACGTCTTCTCCATCGGGCTGAGTGACGAGGGCCGTCCGATCTGGGCCGCCAAGGTGAGCGACCGTGTTGGCGCGGACGAGGACGAGCCCGAGGTCCTGATTGACGCCCTGCAGCATGCCCGGGAGCACCTCACTGTCGAGCAGGCGCTCTATCTGTTCCATGTCCTGGCTGACGAGTACGCCACCGATCCGCGGGTCAGGGCCCTCGTGGATGAACGGGAGATCTGGTTCATCTTCGCGCTCAATCCCGACGGCTTCGTGTTCGATCTCACCGGTGACCCGTACCGTGCGTGGCGCAAGAACCGCCAGCCCAATGCAGGCACGTCGGCGGTCGGTACTGATCTCAATCGCAACTACGGCTACCGCTGGAATTGCTGCGGTGGATCCTCGGGCGATCCGGCCGCCCGCACCTACCGTGGGCCGTCAGCATTTTCAGCGCCAGAGACGCGCGCGCTCCGGGACTTCGTCCAGGGCCGGATCGTCGGTGGGCGGCAGCAGATCCGGACCCACCTGACGTTGCACTCGAATGGCGAGCGGATCCTCTACCCCTATGGCTACACGACTGCCAACCGCCCGTCGGACATGTCGCAGGACGACAGCGCGGCGTTCCGGGCGCTTGCCCAGGCGATGGCCGACCGGAACGGCTACCGGCCGATGCAGTCCTCGGACGTGTACGTCAATGACGGTAACCAGATGGACTGGATGTACGGCCGCCAGCGCATCTTCACCTTTACCTTCGAGCTCTACCCGGTCCCGCAGAACACCGTCTGGGCCGACCACTACCCGTCGGACGAACGGATTGGCGCCCAGACCGCGCGCAATCGCGAGGCGCTGCTGTACCTCATCGAACGGGCGGACTGCCCGTATGAAGCGCTCGGCGCGATGCGGACGCGGCTCAACTGCGGCGTCTTCTTCGACGACCTCGAGATCGCCCGAGGCGGCTGGCGCGTGGACCCGGCCGGCACGGACACGGCTATCCGGGGCAGCTGGCAGTGGGGAGATCCGGAGGGGACGGCCTCGAACGGTCCGAAGCAGCTGCCCACGCCGACATCTGGTCGGTCGGGCTTTGCCACCGGGCTGGCGGCGGGGGCGTCGGCTGGCTCCAATGACGTCGACGGTGGCTCGACGACGCTTCGCTCGCCGCTGATCGCGCTGCCGACCGATGCGGCAACGTTCGGGCGGCTCAGCTTCCGCTACACGTTCGCCCACGGCTCGACGGCCAGCAGCGCCGATGGGCTGGAAGCATGGGTGGAGACGTCGGCCGGCGTGCGCACGCTCGTGTTCGAGGCGCGTGGCCGGGCAGCTGACGTGGACGGCGCCTGGTCGACCGCTCGCGTGTCGCTCGCGGGGTGGGCCGGGCAATCTGTGCGGATCGCCTTTATCGCCCGAGACGTGGGCAGGGACAGCCTGATCGAGGCTGCCATCGACGACGTTCGGGTGGAGCGGCCGCGATAGCGAACTACGGGGCGGTCACGATGTGCGACGCCAGGATCCCGCGGTCATCCCCCACGGCGTCGAGCACGATGTGGTACGACACGCCCGACGCGAGACAGCCGACGCTGACCTCGTCCGACCCGGCCGCGCCAGCCACCTCCAGGACCGTGGAGAGGATGACCGCGCCGGCGGGATCGACGCCCGGGACGACCGGAAACGCGCGGATCAGCACGCCCGAATGGTTCACGCCGACGAGTTCGTAGGAGACCTGGGCGCGCTGGCAGACATCGGCGACCTGGACCACGCGCAGGTCGCTACAGAAGTCAAGCGCGCCGAACAGGATGAGCGAGCGACACGGGGTCGCGAACCGGGTCGCCCGGATGAGCGGCTGCGCGAAACGGTCCGATGCAAGATGCAGGTAGGGCGAAAACCCTGTAGCCAGCTCGAAGACCGG
>JANNQZ010000063.1:0-5575 GCA_031401015.1 Chloroflexota bacterium
GCCTGCAAGCCCGGCGTGCCGCCGCCAGCACCGCCACCACCGCCAGCACCGCCACCGACCACGGACAGGATGAAGTGGACGCCCAGGACGGCGCCGTAGCCGCTGATCAGGAGCGCACCGCGGACGAGCCAGCTCTGCCACTGGGGCCGGGTGAAGATGTAGACGAAGCGGCGCGGATGCTCGAGGTCGGCCAGCAGGAGGAGCCCGGTCAGCGCGAGGAAGCCACCGGCGAGGATCGGCGCCGCCCATTGCCACAGCGGCCCCGTGTCGCTGATCACGCCGGCGAGGATCAGCAGCAACGGGACGAGGTAGGCGCCCGCGGCGACACCCTTCGTCCAGGTGTAGAGGCTGACGCGCCAGTCCCACGGTGCCCGATGCGTGACGTCGTAGGCGAGCAGGGCGGCGGCGGAGCTGTTGGCATGGTTCGGATGACCGGACTCGACGATCATCGGGCCGCGCTCCTTCTCGCTCCACATGTAGACCGGGCCCTCCGGCGCGCGGGCGGCAAGCGGGTCCAGCGTCGCCTGGTGGGCTCCTTTGTAGAAGACGCCCGGCCGCGTATCCTTCTCAGGGCGGCGCACCTGGACCGGCTCGCGGTTGATGATCTGGGCCACCCGGGAGGTCGGGTCGTTGAGGTCGCCCACCAGGATCGCCTCGGCCGGGCAAACGACAACGCAGGCCGGCTCCAGCCCGACATCGAGCCGCTGGGCGCAGAAGTTGCACTTCTCGGCGGAGTGGTCTTCGGGATTGATGAAGATCGCGTCATATGGGCAGGCGGCGATGCACGCCTTGCAGCCGATGCATGTGTTCTTATTGAAGTCGACGATCCCGTCCGGACGGGTGAACATTGCCGATGTCGGGCAGGCGGCCACGCACGGGGCGTCACGGCACTGGTTGCAGCGGGTGACCTGGAAGTTCCGTCGAACCTGGGGGAAGGTGCCCACCTCGACGGCCTTGACGTACGTCCGCGTGACACCCAGCGGAACTTCGTTCTCCGACTTGCAGGCGGTCGTACAGGCGTGACAGCCGATACACCGATCCTGGTCAAGCACCTTGACCCAGCGTGGTTGGACGACCTCCGCCATCGGCAGGACGCGCAGGGCGGGTCGCGACGCGGACGGACGTGCGGGCTCCGCTGTCACAGCCATCCCTCGGTGGTTCCTCCCAACGTCTCATGCGCCAGTCTGGACCAATTGATCTCGTCGAGTACGATGCACTTCGAAGGATCGCAGGGACGGAGGATCAGGATGGCTGGAGCCGCGACGGTGGATCGGACGCTTGACTGCAAGGGCATGCTGTGTCCGATGCCGATCGTCAAGTTGGCCAAGGCGATCAAGGAGCTCGCGCCCGGACAGGTCCTTCTCCTGGAGGCCACCGACCCGGGTTCCATCCCCGATGTTGCGGCGTGGGCGACGAGCACCGGCAACCCACTCCTGTCGCACGACAAGGTGGGGCCGGTCATGCGCTTCTGGATCCAGAAGTCCTGACGCTGCCCGCGTACCCAGCGATCAACTTCCTTCATCCGTCAATACCGAGTTAGAACGGGGAAATCGGAGATGCTTCAAACAGCGAACGCGACACTTCCGGAACTGGACCACCTCATTCGAGACCGGGTCGACGAGATCGTGGCGGCCCGAGTCGACGAGATCCTCGCGCAGCGTGAGGCGGAACGTCGAGCCAAGCCAAAGAAGATGGCCATCATCGCAACCAAGGGCACGCTCGACTGGGCGTACCCGCCGCTCATCCTCGCGACGACCGGCGCGTCGCTTGGCTGGGAGGTCGGCATCTTCTACACCTTCTACGGGCTCAAGATCCTGCAGAAGAACCGCAAGCTGGAGATTGGCACGACCGGCAACCCCGCGATGCCGATGCCCATCCCGATGCCGCAACTCCTGACCGCGCTGCCGGGCATGACGCCGATGGCGACGTGGATGATGAAGAACCAGTTTAAGGATCACGGGGTCGCTTCCATCGATGAGCTGATCGACCTCGCGGTCGAGCTCGGCGTGAAGCTTCAGCCGTGTGGCATGACGATGGACGTATTCGGCTTCAAGGAGGACAGCTTCATCGACGGCATCGAACCCGTCTGTGGGGCGACACACTTCCTCACCTGGGCAGCCGACGCGGATATCGCCCTGTTCACCTGATCGTCGCGCCGACCTTCGCGAGGTGCAGAGTCGTCACTTGCGCCCCCGAGGCGGGCATCGAAGGAACTCAGGAACGCGGCGCGACTAGCCGGGCCATCGTCGGTCGATTGGAACGCCAAGGGAGCCCCCGTTGAGCAGCCCGGTGGATCTCGCGTGGTAGCGTGAGTCCATGCTCAGGAAGAATGGCGATATCCGCTACGGTCACCGCGCCGGATCGGGTGCCAATGAACCGAAGCGGCAGGAGAAGATAGAACGCGCTCCCGACTGGCGTCTGCGTCAGGGTGGCGACCAGACCGCCAGCGACCCGGAAAGACCACGCGAGGTCGAGGAGCACCGCGAGGCGAGCCTGCGTCCGGGGGCCGAAGTCGCGGGATCGGACCGACGCCGATGAGCAAGAAGGCCAAGCCTGGCCGCGGCCAGCTCCACAGCCGAAGCGAGCGATCGTGGCGCGACGAGACCAACCCGAACCGCACGACCGTTGCCCCTGACCAACTGGCGCCGGCCATCGACACTGGCGTCGAACCCGCGGGTGCCGGACGGCAGGGCGTCGAGGCGTCGAATGAGGGCCCGATCGATCAGACGACCTCGACCGACGGCGCTGGCGGCGGTGGGGCGACCGAGTGGCCGGGACGAGTCAAGCATCACGAAGGCCTGCATGGCGGCCCGACCCGCAGGAAGTAGGCGCGAGAGGAGCCGAGTCATGCCGGCAAAGAGCAAGAAACAGCGCAATTCCATGGGTGCCGGGTTGGCCTGCAAGCGGGCAGCCAAGTGAAGCTCTATGAAGGTTCGGAGCCAGGGTCGCCCGATGCAGACGAAGGCATGGCCGAGTCGGGCGGGCGCACCACTTGTAGCTTGACCGCGGGCCGAGCCGTTTCGCGGGCGCTTCCCGTGGCAAGAATTGCGCGCAGTTCGTCGATCGAAGCCAGCGACTCGGGCACAAATATGACATGAGCACCTTGGGCAGCAGCGTATTCCGCAAACGCCACGATCCCTTTGTCCTTGGGCAGCCAGGCCGACGCGATCACACCGTCGCGCCGACCTTCGCGGACCTGCCCGGCGATGGCCGATCGGCCTAGGAAATCGAGGTCCTCCGGGCTAAGGCGGTCGCCGAACTGTTCCGCCTCACCTTCCGAGTCCCACTGGTTCGGCATCGGGTCCCACAATATGGAAGCCACGTCGGCGGCATACAGGATCAGTGTGCAACCGTGCACCTTTGCGTGGACCTCGGCCGCATGGCGAACCTCGGCGTACTGATTGTCCTCGGTGACATACGCGATCACGGCTGGGCCATCCAGGCTCGGGCGCCGGTGTCCCCTGTGGGGATCCTCCTCAGCGGTTTTCACTAAAAACCGGCCGCCAGACTCCACGAGGGCGCGGCCCGGCGCAGGTCGACGTGCTCGGCCACTTGGAACTGCATTCGAGGACCTCCTCCAGGCTGCCGGTGGGCTCCACCAGGCCACAGCTCGATGGTCGAGGAGTGACGGGAGTTCTAACATAGATCGATCGCTAGCGCAGAACACCAGCCCGTGGCCAGGATCTCACGAACGGCTGGCTCAAGGTCCTCCTCGCGATCTTCGTCGTCCGGTTCGACACAGGAATCTGACGTCGATGAATGTCTCAGCGCACTGGTCCGTATCGACTCCGTCACGCCGTAGTTGATGCCGGACGGGGCGGGTGAGGGCGCGATCGCGCGGTATGTCGCCGACTGGCTGACACCGCTCGAGGTGGAGGTCTCAATCGAGGAGATCGAGCCCGGCCGCCCGATGTGGCTGAACGCACCGCCGCGACGACGCACTGCCCGATCTGGTGAGCGCGTTGGCTGGCGAGGAATTGGCTGGCGAGGAAGGATTCGAACCTTCAATCCCCTGATCCAGAATCAGGTGCCTTACCGTTTGGCCACTCGCCAGCGATGCCCGGAGGGCGTCCCGAGTCTACCCTGCGGGACGTGACCCCTCAATCGCCGGGCGGGACCTGTCCCTGTGAGTGCCTCGCCTGGACCTTGGCCCATGTGTCCTTGAGCGTGACCGTCCGGTTGAAGACGAGCGCGCCCGGCGCCGAGTCCAGGTCGGCGCAGAAGTAGCCCAGCCGCTCGAATTGCACCGTGCCGCCGACGGGAGCCTCGGCGAGCGCGGGCTCGACGAATGCCTCCCGCAGCACGCGCTCGGAGTCGGGGTTCAGGTCATCGAACAGGTCCCGCCCGTCCGAGCCTGGGTCCGGGCTCGAGTACAGGTGGTCGTAGAGCCGGACCTCGGCCGCTAACGCATGGCGGGCCGACAGCCAGTGCAAGGTCGCCTTTGGCCGCCGGCCGGCCATCCGGCGAATCCCCGCCCCGGGTGGCCGGGTCGTACGTGCAACGTAGCTCGACGACACGCCCTGAATCGTCCCTGACCACGTCGGTGCACGTCACGAAGTAGGCGGCCCGAAGCCGGACCTCGCGGCCGGGTGCCAGGCGGAAGAACTTCGGTGCCGGCTCCTCCATGAAGTCGTCCCGCTCGATCCACAGCTCACGCGTGAACGGCACCCGCCGCGAACCAGCCGCCGGATCCTCCGGGTTGTTGGGGACCTCCATCTCCTCGACCAGGTCGTCTGGGTAGTTCTCGATGACCATCTTGAGCGGGTCGAGGACGGCGAACCGGCGGGGAGCGACGCGATTGAGGACGTCGCGGACCGAGTGCTCGAGGAGCGCCATCTCGTGCATGCTGTCCGCCTTGCCCACGCCGATCTCCGTGGCGAAGTTGCGGATCCCCTCGGCCGGGAAGCCCCGCCGGCGCAGGCCGGAGATCGTCGGCATGCGGGGGTCGTCCCAGCCGCGGACATGGCCCTCTGTGACGAGCCGGAGCAGCAACCGCTTCGAGAGCACGGTGTGGGTCAGGCTGAGCCGGGCAAACTCGTACTGGCGTGGCCGCGAGGGGACGGGCAGGTGCTCGATGAGCCAGTCGTAGAGGGGTCGATGGGCTTCGAACTCGAGCGTGCAGATCGAGTGGGTGACGCCCTCGATGGCATCGGACTGGCCGTGGGCGAAGTCATAGGTGGGGTAGATGCACCAGCGGTCTCCGGTCCGCGGGTGGGCGGCGTGGAGGATCCGGTACAGGATGGGATCGCGTAGGTTGATGTTGGGCGAGGCCATGTCAATCCGGGCCCGCAGCACGCGGGCGCCGTTGGGGAACTCCCCTGCACGCATGCGCCCGAACACGTCGAGGGTTTCGGCGGTCGGCCGGTCGCGCCAGGGCGAATTCCGGCCAGGCTCTGTGAGTGTGCCCCTGTGCGCCCGGATCTCGTCGGCGGACAGGTCATCGACGTACGCGTCACCCGCCTTGATCAGGTGGACGGCCCACGTGTAGAGCTGCTCGAAGTGATCGGAGGCGAAGTGGAGATGCTCGCCCCAATCGAAACCGAGCCACCGGACGTCCGCCTCGATCGCGTCGATG
>JANNQZ010000064.1:0-3473 GCA_031401015.1 Chloroflexota bacterium
GTCGCGTACGTTTGGGGTCGAAGCGGTCCGACTGACCAAACACTGTTCCCCCGGCGGTGCCCTTCAGTCGGACTGCTTCTTGACGCTTGCCAGTTCGCCGTAGGGCGGTGCGCGCCGCACGGCCCGCACCTGCACGGCCCACACGCTCAGGGGACCGGCTGGATGGACACATACCGGCCATCCCAGACCATGCGTTTGGGGGCGTAACGCCACGACGTGAAGTAACGCATGAGTTGGGTGGGTGTCAGCTTCGTGTCGGGCAGCATGTCGTAGCCGTTGCGGCTCTGGAGGCCAAAGAGCGGCCCGGTCACACGCACGCTGGTGACCCGGAACGAGGCCGTGATCGCTGGGTCGGCGGTGGCCGTGAACCCGGTGAGAATCCACCCGTGACTGCCGTGCGCGACGGCGAGTGCCACCGGCAGGTTGGTGAGCCGAAGGCGTTTGACCGCTGAGCGCAGCGCATTCTCGAAGGTGGTACTGGCCACCAGCCGATAGCGGTCGTCGACGAAGTGACGCAGACCAGCCGCCCAGCCCTGCGGATCGACCCCGGCCGCGAGCGGCAGTGTGTAGCGGTTGTGCTCGCGCATCCAGTTGAAGTAGCGCCGCTGGCCGCTCGTCGAGTGGTCCTCCTGGTCGTCCACGATGTTGCGCATGATCTGGATACCGGCCGCGGTGCACCACAGCCAGTTCTGCTGGGTGGTGAACGTGCCGTCGCGATAGAGATCGATGCCGCCGTTCCAGGCGGGGAGCACGGGCTCCGCGGCCCGGGCTGCCGTGGGTGCGCCTGTGCCAACGAACGCGAGACCGATCCCAAGGGCGAGGACGAGAATGGCCCGGCGGTGCCGCGGCGAAGGATTGCTGTCCGCCATTGGCGGCATGCTGCGCCGATCCCACCGATCGTGCACGCGAGACCGGGCGGGTGCAGGCGAGGCCGGCTCGGACGCCAGGCCGGCCCAGCTGCCAGACCGGCCCGGATGCCAGATTCCAGCCTGGTTGGTCTACGCGACATGCACCAGTCGTTCCTGCCAATTGGGCTGATGAACTCGACCGATTCGGGCCCAAAGCTGTCGCGTGTGCCAACAGCATTGAAGATTCCGACCGATTCATGACGAGGCCGGTCGCTTACATCAGTGTGGCTGGAATGTCGCGCCATGACACTTCGGGCGGCTCTGGGACGGCTCGGGGTGGATGCACACGAGACGCGGGCAGGCGGGTCCAGACCCTGACACACGTGCTTGGCACGCTCGCAACGGTGGGTGCGGCTTCCGGCGCGTTCGGCACCGAATTGAATCCTTCTCGTCCCCTCGATGGGGCCGACTCGCGCCGACGCTCACCCTAGCTTGTTGCTCGTGCCCACGGACGCCCCGGGCTCCCGCGGAGGACGACCGAACGATGAACACCGGAGATACCGCCTGGCTCCTCATGTCGACCGCTCTGGTCATGATCATGTTGCCAGGCCTCGCCCTGTTCTACGGCGGCCTCGTCCGCAGCAAGAACGTCCTGTCGACGATCATGCACAGCTTCTTCGGCCTGGCCCTCGTCAGCGTCGTCTGGGTTGTGGTCGGGTTCACCCTCGCATTCGGGCCTGACGTCAACGGGCTCGGGCTGATCGGCGGACTCGATTTCGCGCTGTTCAACGGCGTCGGCCTCGAGCCCAGCACGGTCTATGCCACGACCGTGCCGTTTGTCCTGTTCGCCGGGTTCCAGATGATGTTTGCGGCCATCACCCCGGCCCTTATCACCGGCGCCTTCGCCGAGCGCAAGCGGTTTGGGGCGTTCGTCCTGTTCACGATCCTGTGGTCCATCCTGGTCTACTCCCCGCTGGCGCATTGGGTCTGGTCCGTCGACGGCTGGCTGTTCAAGCTCGGCGCGCTCGACTTTGCCGGCGGCACGGTGGTTCACATCAGCTCGGGCATCTCGGCCCTGATCGTCGCCCTGGTGATCGGCCATCGAACCGTCAATGGCGACCGGATGGAGCCGCACGACGTGCCGATGACCGTACTGGGTGCCGGTCTCCTGTGGTTCGGCTGGTTCGGGTTCAATGCCGGCTCGGCGGTTGCGGCAAATGGCCTGGCCGCCAACGCGTTCATCGTCACGAATACCGCGGCCGCCGCGGCCACGATCACATGGGTTCTCGCCAGCTACCTCCGCGGTCGCAAGGTCAGCGTGATCGGGGCCGCGTGCGGCGCGGTTGCGGGCCTGGTCGCGATCACTCCCGCCTCGGGCTTCGTGGGGGTCGGCGGTGCTCTGGTCATCGGCCTGATTGCGGGCGGACTGTGCTTCAGCGCCACTCTGCTGCGCGAGCGGATCAAGGTCGACGATGCACTCGACGTCTTCGCCGTCCACGGGGTCGGCGGCACGTTCGGGGCCGTGGCTACGGGCATCTTCGCCACCGCGGCGATCCAGCCGGCCTACACCGGGCTCCTGGAGGGCAACGGGCAGCAACTGGTCAACCAGTTGATTGCTGTCGGCGTCACGATCGTCTACTCGGTCATCGCCACCTTCGTGATCGTCAAGGTTGTCGATGTGATCCTCGGGATCCGGGTCAACGCGGAGTCCGAGGAAGCCGGCCTGGACCTGTCGGTTCACGGCGAGGTTGCCTATCAGGTGTGACGCGACCACGGCGACCCGAGCTCCTCACTCGGTCATCGATCGTCGCATCCAACGCTTCGACCGCCGTCGCTCCTCTCGACGGCGGTCGCCGCGTCCCCTTCCCCGGAGAGAACGGCATGGACTCGACCAAGGACTCGACAAGGTACCGGCGCACCCGCCCGACCAACGCTCCGCTCTACGACGCCCGCTACGAGCACGATGCGTGCGGCGTCGGGTTTGTCGCGGACGCCGGCGGGCGCTCGCGCGAGCGAGTCCTGCCGCTCGCCCTGGCGGCGCTCGCCGCCCTTGCCCATCGGGGTGCCTTTGGCGCCGACGGCGAAACCAGTGACGGTGCCGGTGTCGCGCTCCCGCTCGATCGGTCGCTGCTGGAGCTGATCGCCGGCGAGGCGGCCGCGAGCCGGCCCGGGATCGTCTCGCTCTTCCTGCCGCGTACCCCTGCCGCCGAGCGACGCGCCCGGGCGCTGGTCGAGACAACGTTTGCCGCCGCGAACCTGCCGGTGATCGCCTGGCGGACCGTGCCCACCGGTATCGAGGCGCTGGGCGCCGCCGCCGCCGAGTCAAGGCCGTCGTTTGCGCAGGCGATCATCGGACGCCCTCGCCGAAGCGCCAGCGACCGAATCGCCAGCGACCGAAGCGCTGGCGACCGAAGCGCCAGCGACCACCGCCCACTGACCGATGACGCCTTCGAGCGGCGGCTGATCGTCGCCCGCCGCCGGCTCGAGACCGCCGCCCGGGCGGCCGGCGGGCCGCTTGCCGAACTGGCCGTACCGTCCGCTTCCGCCCGAACGATCGTCTACAAGGGCCTGGTGCTTGGTGGACGGCTCGCCGACCTGTACCCGGATCTGCACGCTCCGATTGCG
>JANNQZ010000065.1:0-4475 GCA_031401015.1 Chloroflexota bacterium
CCAGCTCGGCAGCTGGTGACCGTCTTTGTCGATACGGCGGTGCCGATGTACGCCGCTGGTGGAAGCCACCCATTGCGAAGCCCATCGCTGCGGATCCTGAAGCTGATCAAACAGGGCGAGCTCGATGGAGTCACGTCAACCGAAGTCGTGCGGGAGATCGCTCATCGGTTCATGTCGGTGCGACGCCCGGACATCGCGAGGCAATTGGCTACGGATGTGCTCGATCTGTTCGCGCCGGTCCTCCCGGTGACCCACGCGCTGATGCGCCGAGTGCCGGACCTGGTCGCGCTCTATCCATCTCTGGCATCTCGCGATCTGGTCCACGTTGCAACCTGTCTCCATGAGGGCATCACCGAGATCATCAGCCCGGATCGGGGATTTGACCTCGTGGTCGGATTGCGCCGGATCGACCCGAGCGAGTTCGCCGCCGAGCCTGCGTAGCGAGATGGATCGGCGGACCCGTTACGTGCTTGCGCTTGCGTTGACCCTGGCCATCGTCGTGACCGGCGGCGCTGCGATCCTGCTGGGTGAGGATGGCACCCCGGGCCTTGGAGAGTTCGGCGATGCTTCCCCGTTGGAAGCGCAGTCGGTGATCGGCGTCATCGTGTCCGTTGAGTCGGAAGGTATCGACAAGGTTCGCGGGTTCACGATGCGCACTGAAAGCGCATCGACGATCGATTTCGTCATCGGGAGCCTGGAGGACGGTGGTGCCTTCCCGCCCGGCCATCTTGTCGAGCACCAGGCGACGGCGCAGCGGGTGCAGGTGTGGTACCGCGTCGA
Organism: Chloroflexota bacterium; assembly: GCA_031401015.1. Lineage (GTDB taxonomy): Bacteria > Chloroflexota > Limnocylindria > Limnocylindrales > CSP1-4 > SPCO01. Next base: position 781 of record JANNQZ010000065.1, read on the forward strand.
GGGTGAGACCACGATCGCGGTCCGACTTGAAGACGCGGAATGAGGTGTCGGGTCAGCCGCCCGCGGTGATCTCCGCGATGACGGCCCCTAGCTCGGTGTCGGTGACCGTCAGTTCGAACGAGCCACGCACGATCCCGCCCCGATCGACCGCGAAGATCCAGGGCTCTGCCAGCAGGCCCCACGCATTCGTTGGCTCGGCGGCCTGGAGGTTGCCGGTCGCATCCAGCAGCGGCTCGAGCTGCCCGTCGACCTCGTGGAGCTTGTACGGCTCGACGTTGATGAACGTGACTTCCGGGTGGTCGGCGGCCATGGCCTTTACGCGGTCGAGCGTTGGTCCGCATTGCGCGCTGGCGCAGAACTTGGGCGTCGCAAAGACCAGGACAAACGGTTCCTGCGCGGTCAGCGCGTCCGCGACCGAGGTCGAATAGAAGTCGGGATTGGGTTCCTTGTCGGTCGAGATCCTGGCGACGTCGCCACCGACATCGTCAAGCGTTGGGGTGTCCGAGGCGGGAGCCTGCTCCCCGACGGCAACGGTCGGCGAATCGTCGTGAACCTCGAAGGTGAGGCGCACCGTTTCGGGCGCGGATCCCGGCGCCTCGGTCGTGAACTCCGCGCCCCACGTCCCGGCCTGCGGCAGGTCCACGTTCAGGATGTACATGCCGCGGTCGTCCTGGATCGTCCAGACGAACTCGCCTTGGGCCGTCGCGGCGACGGTGTTCGGGTCCAGTCCGAGGTCGTAGAACGCCACAGTCGCCGAACGGTCCGGCGCGCTCTTCACGTTGTTGGCGCCGTCAAGGTAAAGGAACAGGATTCGGGCCCTGCCACAGCCGACATAGTTCGAGACCATGACCGGGATCAGCGTGGGCGAGGTGGCCGGCGGCCCCCAGGCGGACATGTCCGATGGTGCCGGTGCGCTCGCACACACGCCGCCGGCACTCGAGGCGGACGGCAGGTTCGTGGGCATAGCGCCCGATGAAGTTGCGCTGCCGGAACCGGCGCTGCACCCGGCCGCGAGCGCCGCGACTGCCGCGAGCGCGATGACCAGCACAAACCGAACCGATGGGGCGTGGCGTCGTGGCATGGCTGGAAGCGTAGCGGGGAAACCGGCCGAACGCCGCGGGTGACGGTCGGAGACCCGGCCAACACGGGCTCCGGGCTAGAATGGCCGCCCATGAATCGGTTCCAGAAGCTGGGTCTCCTTACGCTCGCAACCGCCCTCGGGCTGGTCACGATCGGCGTGATCGTGCGAGCCACGGACTCCGGGCTAGGTTGTCCGGACTGGCCGTTCTGCTACGGGCAGCTGATCCCGCCGGCTGGTGACGGCAAAGCCTGGATCGAATGGATCCACCGGACCGTCGCCGCGGTGATCGGGTTCGAGATCCTTGGCCTGGCGATCCTTGCGCTTCGCGATCACCGAGCCCGACCGTCAATCGTCTGGCCGACCCTGGCCGCGGTCGCGCTCGTTGGGTTCCAGGCGTGGCTTGGCCGTGAAACGGTCCGCCTCGGGAACAGCGGGGAGTCGGTCACCGCGCACCTGGCGGCGGCGATGCTCCTCGTCGGCCTGCTCGTCTACCTGGCCGTGCGCGCCGGCCATCCTCGTCCGCTCGGAGCGCACGGAGCCAGCCAGCGGTTCACGCTCCTGGCCGCCTTCGTGGCGGCGGCAACCTTCGCACTACTGCTCTTCGGGTCGCAGGTGACGGCCTCGGACTCAGCCCTGATCTTCCCGGACTGGCCGCTGATGGGCGGCTCCCTCGTTCCGGCGCTGACGGATGTGACCTCGGCGCATGTCCTGCATCGCTGGGTGGCCGGCCTGGTCGGATTGCTCGTCCTCGCGGTCGCCGTCGCGGCCTGGCGGACGCAGCGGGAGCAACCCATGCTGGTGCGCCTGGCGGTCGGGGCGGCCGTCCTGTTCGCCGTTCAGATCCTCATTGGCGGCGCCCAGGTCATCACCCGACTGGAGCCATGGACCCAGACGCTCCACCTGGCGCTTGGCGCGGTGATCTGGGCGATGCTCGCCGGACTGGCCGTCACGAGCTACCTGACGGCTCGGGAATCGACCGCAACTCCGTCCGGCCCGGCCTCGGCCGCCGGCGACGGCTCCACACCGAGGCCACGGCGAACGATGGGCGACACGCTGCGCGCCTACATCGCGCTGACCAAGCCCCGGATCATCGAGCTGTTGCTGGTCACGACGGTCCCCGCCATGGTCCTGGCGACACGCGACCTGCCCGGTGCCACCGCTGGCGTGGACTGGGCGGATTGGGCCGCCCTGGTGTTCTGGACGATGCTCGGCGGCACCCTGGCAGCGGGGAGTGCCAACGCGATCAACTGTTATCTCGATCGCGATATCGATCAGTTGATGGCGCGGACCCGGCGGCGTCCGCTGCCGGCGCACGAGGTGGACCCGGATCGCGCGATCGTCTTCGGGCTGGTCCTGGGCGTCGTCTCGTTTGGCGTGATGGTCTGGTTCGTCAACCTGGTCGCGGCCTTCCTGACCCTGCTCGCGATCGGGTTCTACGTTGTCGTCTATACGATCCTGTTGAAGCGATCGACGCCGCAGAACATCGTTATCGGCGGCGCCGCCGGGGCCCTGCCACCGGTGATCGGCTGGACCGCGGTCACGGGCGAGATCGGCATCCCGGCGCTGCTGCTCTTTGCCATCGTGTTCTACTGGACGCCGCCCCACTTCTGGGCCCTGTCCATGCGGATCCGCAAGGACTACGCGGCAGCCGGGGTGCCGATGCTCCCGGTGGTCAAGGGGATCCCGGAAACAACCCGCCAGATCGGGCTGTACACGATCCTGATGGTCGCCCTCTCGCTGCTCCTCTGGGCCGTGGCCCGGATGGGCCCCATCTACCTGGTCGCGGCAACAGCCCTCGGGGCGATCTTCCTGTGGCATGCCTACCGGCTGTGGCGGCGCGGGGCGTCGGAAGAGGCGTCAACCGCGGGCGCGATCCGCCTGTACCGGTATTCGATCAGCTACCTGAGCCTGCTGTTCCTGGCGGTCGCCGTGGACGCGCTGGTGTTCGTCGCAGTCTGACCGCTCGTTTGCCGGCGGTCATCCGCTCGCGGGCCCCTGCCAACGGTCATTCGCCGATGGCGCCCTCGGCGACGAGCGGCGTGCGCCGGCGCCCGACCCTGCCCTCCCGGTCGACGATCCGCAGCCAGAACTGGACCGTCGGCCCGATCCCCAGCGCGAACACGATGGTTCCGAGACCGATCGTCCCGCCAAGGACCCACCCGATCGCCAGCACGGTCAGCTCGATCGCCGTCCGTGCGCGCCGGATGGACCAGCCGAACCGGTGATGAACGCCCGTCATCAGACCGTCCCGGGGCCCCGGACCAAGGTCCGCGGACAGGTACAGCCCGCTGCCGAACCCGATCACGCCGACCCCGCCCACCATCATGGCCGCCTGGACCGTGACCACCTGCGCGGCCGGCAACAGGGCGATGGCCAGGTTCGTCGAAGTCCCGATGATCATGACGTTGAGGATCGTCCCGAGGCCGGGTCGCTCGCCAAGGGGCCACCAGAGTGCCAGGATCGGAATGCCCAGCAGCACGCTGACCGTCCCGATCGGGATGCTGCTCGCCTTCACGCGTCTTGCGATTGCCTTGCAGGCTGTAACCCATCGCCGCCAACATTCGACGCACCGATGTCGCGCTCACCCGAAATCCCTGCGTTCGCAACGTCTTGG
>JANNQZ010000066.1:0-3112 GCA_031401015.1 Chloroflexota bacterium
GCAGGTGCATGAACCAGCTCTCGCCGGTGGCGCTGTGTTGCGTCCCGAAGCGACCGGTGGCACCGCCGACGGCGCGGATCGTGACCGGCACGGCCGTCTGGCCGCCCGACATGTAGCGGTACTTGGGCAACTGGTTGACGATGGCGTCACCCGCCGTTGGCAGGAAGTCCGCAAACATGATCTCGACGATCGGGCGCAGCCCGACCAGGCTCATCCCGAGGGCAACCCCGATGAACCCGTTCTCGCAGATCGGCGTGTTCCGGACACGCGCCAGCCCGTACTTCTCGACCAGGCCGATGTTCGTCTTGAACACCCCACCGTCGGCGGCGACATCCTCGCCCATCAGCAGGACGGAGCTGTCGGCCGCCATCGCGTCGTCAAGCGCGGCGTTGATTGCCTCCCGGTAGGTCAGGTCGGTCACGGCGCCACTTGCCCCAGCCGAGGCCGCGTCAGTCAGCGTAGACATACGGACGGGTCTCCTCGAGCGTCGGGAAGGGGGAGGTCGCGGCGCGTTCGGCCGCCTGGTCGATCTCAGTCTGGGTTTCGTTGCGGATCTCGACCGGATCGTTGGGGCCGATGGCCCCCGCGGCGATCAGGGACGCCGCCAGGATGTCGATCGGGTCGCGGGCCTTCCAGGCATCCAGCTCACCGTCGGGCCGATACTTGGCCGGGTCGCTCCGGCTGTGCCCACGGTATCGGTAGGTCTTCATCTCGAGGAGGCTCGGGCCCCTGCCGGCTCGGGCGCGCTCGACGGCCTCGGTGGTGGCCGCGTAGACCGCGTCGATGTCCTGCCCGTCGACGACGATCCCGGGGAAGCCGTACGGATCGGCGCGCCTTGCCAGATCGTCGATCGGCGTGGTCGTTCGCATTGGGCTGTACTCACCGTACAGGTTGTTGGTGATGATGAAGACCACCGGCGCGGTCCACACGGCGGCCATGTTGAGGGCCTCGTGGAACGTGCCAATGTTGGTCGCCCCGTCACCGAAGAAGCTGAGCGCGACGTTGGGCTTCGCCTGCATCTGGAAGGCGACGGCAGCCCCGACCGCGATCGGCAGCCCGGCCCCAACGATCGCGTTGGCGCCGATGTTGCCCTTGGAAAAGTCGATCAGGTGCATGGATCCGCCGACCCCGCCCGAGCCTCCCTTGGATCGTCCCATCAGTTCGGCAAAGGCGACCTCCGGGTCCATCCCGAGCGCCAGTGCTTCTCCGTGGCCCCGATAGGTGTTGGTCTGAACGTCGCCCGGGCGCATGGCGGCGATGGCCCCAACCGAGACGGCTTCCTGCCCCTGGCACAGGTGGGTGGTGCCCTGGATCTGGCCGGCCATGAACAGCTCCTGGACCTTGTCCTCGAAGATCCGGATCCGGACCATGGTCCGGTACCAGTCGAGCCGGGCGGACGTCGTATCAGCGGTCATCGGGTCGTACAGCCTCCGGAGTGTTCGGGGCCCATCAGGGTCGACGGGTGAGTGAGGGCCGGCGCATCGGTAGCGTTTCCAGTATCGATGACGCATCGTGGCACCCGACGCCGCGCCAAGTCAAACAAGGCCTCTGTAACGTCGTGTGCTACCGTCGCTGCAACCGTTACTGGAACGGTCCCGATCCAGTAACGGCGAGCAGGCCGCCCAGGCCCGCGGCAACGTCGCCGATCGGGCAGCGAACCGGAGGCAGGGATGACCGAGGCGAGGCGGCCGGACGTGCGGCGCAAGCGGGCGAGCATGCGCGAGGTCGCCGATCTGGCGGACGTTGCGATCTCGTCGGTCTCGCGGGTCCTCTCGAAGCACCCCGACGTCAGCGCCGAGATGCGCGAGCGCGTGCAGGCCGCCGTGCGGCAGCTCGAGTACGAGCCCGACTTCCTGGCCCAGAGCCTGCGTCGGGGCGCGACCCTATCGGTCGGGTATGTGGTCGGAGACATCTCCAACCCGCTCATCGCCACGATCACGCTGGGCGCCGAGTCGGTCCTGCGCGCGGCCGGCTATTCGATGCTCCTGATGAACTCGGAGAACGACGCCGCTCTGGACGCCGCCCACATCCGGTTCTTCCAGGCGCGGCGGGTGGACGGCATGATCCTGTCGCTGGCCAGCGAGCAGCGCCAGGAAACCCTGGACGCCCTCGCGCAGGTCGACGTGCCGATCGTGCTGATCGATCGTGACGTGCCCGCGGAATTCCACGCCAGCATCGTCCGGAATGACCATCGGTCGGGGATCGGCGCCGCGGTGAACCATCTCCTGGATCTGGGCCACCGCCGGATCGCGCTCATCACGGGCGCCCTGGACCTGTGGCCGATCCGCGAGCGAGTCGCCGGCATGGCGGACGCGGTCGCCGCCCGCCGCATCCCGGATGAGACGATCAGCCTGATCGGGTCGCTGTCCGCGGAACACGGTGAGGCGAGCACGGAGCAGCTCCTGGCCATGCGACCGCGCCCGACCGCGATCATCGCCGGCGGGAATCAGGTGCTCGCGGGCGTCGTTCGCGCCCTGGTGCGCAACCGGATCGCCATCCCTGATGACATCTCGCTGGTCACATGTGACGAGGTGACCCTGTCCGAACTGCATTCGCCGCCGATCGCCTCGGTCGGTCGCGATACCCTGGAGCTGGGTCGCGTCGCGGCGGACTTGCTCCTGGAGCGGCTGGCCGGATCGGCCGAGCCACGGACCGTCCTGCTGCAGACCTCCTTTACGCCGCGAGGCAGTTGCGGCCCGGTTCGCCGCGGACCCTGATCGCGAGACGAGCCCGGGGTACGGGGCAACGGTCGCGTCGGACCCGGCCCGTTTGGTAACGTTTGCAGAACCGCTACCAGCGTGGGATAGTCCGTCCGGCAACCTGCCCGCCCGACGCGCCAACCGGCGCCGCCTCGCTCGACTTCGGAGCCCCACCTGTCGACCGGAAGCCCCAGTGCCTGACGTCATCCACGGAACCGACCGCCGACCGCTGATCCCGGGTCGAACGTTGTTCGACTACGCCGACGAAGTGTCGACGGCCGTCCCGGCGTCGTGTCGGCGGACCGGTCGGTGTCGTGAGTGCGTCGTCGAAGTTCGCCAGGGCGGAGAAGGACTCGCATGTTGTTTTCCGACTTGCTCAAGATGTGGCGTCAAGGAACTGCGATTAGCCTGCT
>JANNQZ010000067.1:0-5409 GCA_031401015.1 Chloroflexota bacterium
CCAGAGCGGACCCGGGTCCCCCGACCCGGGTCCGCCCCCCCCAAGACCTGACAGGGTGTCGAATGGGAACCGCGCGCGTCGACGCCCCGGTCACCCGCAGCCCCCTCCATACCCGTCGGGACGTGAGCCTGCTCGTGGCCCCGGCGCTCGTCTACCTGCTTGTCTTCTCGCTCTTCCCGCTGATCTACAGCCTGGGGATCTCATTCTTCAAGTGGGACCAGGTCAAGAGTTCGTTCGAGTTTTATGGCCTGGGCAACTTCGCCGACCTGGCGGCGGATCCGGTGTTCTGGACGGCGGCCGTCAACTCGGCGGTCATGACCGGCCTTGGGGTCACCATCCAGGTCGTGCTTGGAACGGCGCTGGCACTCTTCTTCGACCTTCGTCTACGGGGCTCGTGGTTCGTCCGTGGCGTCCTCGTGCTGCCGATGCTCCTCACGCCCGTCGTGGTTGGCTTGATGTGGCGGGCGCTGCTCAACCCGGACTGGGGGATGATCAATTGGACCCTGAGAACGCTGGGTCTGCCGGACCCACTCTGGCTGGGCGACCCGGAGCTCGCGTTGTGGACCCTGACCGTCGTCGACTCGTGGCAATGGACTCCGTTCGTCATGGTCGTCGTGTTCGCCAGGCTCCAAGCGCTGCCGCGTGACGTCTTCGAGGCCTCCCAGGTCGACGGCGCGGGCCGCATCGCCACGATCACCCGGATTACGCTGCCGCTGCTCGCCCCGGCCATCGCATTCGCGGCGATCTTCCGGGCAATCGATGCATTCCGCTCGTTTGACGTCGTGTTCGGCCTGACCTATGGCGGACCCGGCCGCTTCACGACGACGATGAGCTTCTACACCTGGGAGCAGGGCTTCACCTTCACCCGGTACGGGTATGCGTCTGCGCTCGCCTACGTCATGGTCATCGTCGCCACGATCGGGATGACGCTGCTGTTCCGGTATGTCCGCGTCCGGCGGGAGGACGCCTCGTGATCGCGCGACGGCTGGAGCGGGGTCTCGCCTACCTGCTGCTGATCGCTATCGGGATCGTGGGCTTCGCGCCCTTCGTCATTTTGGCGATCATCTCGTTCAAGACCCGCATCCAGGTCCTGGAGGTCCCGCCGTCGCTCAATCTCAAGATCGAGACGATCATCAAGAACTACGAGGACGTGATCTTCGATCGCGGCTTCCTGCGCTACACGATCAACTCGATCGTGATCACGGCGACGACCGTCGTGATCTCGCTGGCCCTGGCCACGCCCGCCGCCTACGCCTTCTCGCGGCTTCGCTTTCGTGGGCGAGACCGACTGGCCACCACGATCCTGTCGCTTCGGTTCATGCCTCCGGTCGCCGTTGCCATCCCGGTGCTCCTGATGATGCGCACGATCAACCTCGATGACACGTACCCAGGGCTGATCGTTCCGTACGTCGCATTCAGCCTGCCGCTGGCGATCTGGATCCTGATCGGCTTCTTTGACGAAGTTCCGCGCGAACTCGATGACGCGGCGCTGGTCGACGGCTGCTCGCGAGTCGGCGTGCTGTGGCGCGTGATGCTGCCGCTGGTGCGCCCGGGCCTGATCGTGGCCGCGATCTTCTCGGCGATCTTCATCTGGAACGAGTTCCTGGTCGGGCTCTACGTGGTGAACTCGCAGACCCTCAAGACGATCCCGCTCGGGGCCGCTGGGTTGATCTCGGCCCAGCGACCGATTGACTGGAACGTGGCGGCTACCGTGGGAATCGTCACCATCATCCCGATCTTCATCTTCTCCCTGTTCATCCAGCGCTATATCGCGCGCGGCATCACCGCCGGCGCGGTCCGTTGATCGGCTCATCCGTGGACCCGTTGAGAGGAGGCTGAACCCGATGACGCATGAATTGCTGGCAGAGGGCCTGGGCTGGGCCGAGGGCCCCACCGTCCTGCCCGACGGCCGCGTTTGTTTCGTGGAGACGTATCGCAGCCAGATCTCCGTCTGGGAACGCGGGCGCGGTGTGTCGCGCTACGCCTACACGGCTGGCGGCCCAAATTCCTGCGTTCTCGGCCGCGAGGGCGTGCTGTATGCCTGTCAGAACGGCGGGACCGTCGGGCCGTGGCGGGCGGAGGAGATGCTTCCGCCGTCGATCCAGCGCATCGGGCGCGAGGGCGGGCCGGCGGAAATCATCGCCACCGAACTCGACGGGATCGCCTTTCATGGCCCGAATGATCTCGTCTTCGGGCCGGACGAGCGGCTCTACATCACGGACCCCGGCACATACCGCCCAGCCGCCCCGGAACCGTCGCACCTGTTCGTCATGGAGGCCGATGGCAGCGGCCGGCTTCTGGCCGAGCTTGCGCCCCCGACCTTCCCCAACGGGATCGCGGTCGAGGCGGACGGCAATGTCGTGTGGGCCGAGTCGTACACCGGCGTCGTCCGACGACTCCAGCTGGCCGACGGGCGGATCGAGGAGATCGCCCGGCTGCCCGGCGAGAAACCGATCGCGGATGGAATGGCCGTGGCCGCCGACGGCCGCCTGTTCGTCACCACCGTGAACGGCGGCGGCATCGACGTTCTGTGGCCGGACGGCCGCTACGACCAGTTCATCAAGGCCGGCGTGATCCCGACCAACGTCGTGTTCGATGGCTCCACGCTCTACATGACCGACGCCGGTGTCCTCGCCGATAGCGCCGCCGCGAGCTACGGCGGCCAGCTCTGGCGGATCGACTCTGACGTGGCCGGCCTGCCGACGTCATACGGGAGGATCGGGCGATGAGCGAGCCGATCGAGGACTGTCTCGTGATCCCGGCCGACTGGGTGGCCACCATGTTCGACCTGCGCGATCGAGTCGCGGTCGTGACCGGTGGCGGCAGCGGGCTGGGTGCGGCAATTGCCATCGGGTATGCACAGGCCGGGGTCCGGGTCGTCGTCGCCGATATCAACGACGACGGCGCCGCGGCCACCAAGGCCACCATCGATACCCAGGGCGGGAGCGCAACGACGATCCATCTTGATGTGACCAACAAGGCCGCCGTGGACGCCGCCGCGGATGGCGTGGTGGCCAGCCATGGCCGCGTGGACATCCTGGTCAACTCAGCCGGTTCCGCGTTCCGCTCACCGGCCGAGGATTTTCCCGAGGACAAGTTCGACTTCATCGTCGGACTCAATCTCAAGGGCACCTACCTGTGCTGCCAGGCATTCGGGCGAAAGATGCTGGCCCAGGGTAAGGGCAGCATCATCAATCTCGCCTCGATCGGCTCGTTCGTCGGCTACCCGTGGGCAAGCGCCTACCTGGCGTCCAAGGGCGGCGTGCTGGGGGTCACCCGCGGCCTTGCCCTCGAGTGGCGCGATCGCGGCGTGCGGGTGAACGCCATCGGGCCCACGCTGATGGACTCCCCCCTCACCCGGGCGGCGGCCCAGCGGACGTCGATCACCGCGGACTTCATCAAGGCCCGGATGTTGCGGCCACGGCTGGGTCTGCCGCGAGAGCTGATCGGGGCGGCCGTCTTCCTCGCCAGCGATGCCGCCGATCTGGTCACCGGGCACACGCTGATGTGCGACGACGGCTACCTGACGGCATAAGGGAGCTCGAGATGCCCGACGTCGACCGAATCACCCGAGTCCGGGTCGCCACGATCCTTCATCGCCTGGAGGTCCCGATCGTCTTTGGGACCTGGGTCATGCGCCATCGCGAATTCGCGCTGGTCCGGATCGACGCCGAGAGCAGCCTCCGCGGCTTTGCGTATTGCCTGACCCGCGATGGGCCGCTGGCCGCGCTCGTTGACCGGACCATCGCGCCCGCCTACGTCGGCCGGGACGTCGGCGATCCGGAAGGTTCGTTCCACGCAGCGCTATGGACGAACAACGCCGTCCACGCGGCGGGGATCGGGATGCGCGCCCTCTCCGTGGTCGATATCGCGGCGTGGGACCTGGCCGCAAAGTCGGCCGGCCAGGACATCGCCACCTATCTGGGTGGTGAGCGTCCGCGAATGCCGGCGACCGGTATCGTCGGCTATCCGCCATCGATCTCGCCAGCGGCGACGGTCGATCAGATCGCCGGCCTGTGGGCCGCTGGCTGGCGACGCTTCAAGCTCCCGATTGCGCCGACGCCGGACGAGTCGATCGCCCGCCTCCGCGCCGCGCGCGAGGCCTTCCCCGATGCCTGGCTCGGGGTGGACAACAACTTCTACAGCAAGACCGCCGCCGATGCGATCGCGTTCGGCAAGCGACTGGACGGCCTGGGGCTCGGCTGGTTCGAAGATATCGTGCCGCCCGGCGACGCCGCGATGGTGGCCGAGATCCGTGCAGGGATCGACACACCCATCGCGATGGGCGACGAACAGGGCGGGTCATACCACCCGCAGGCGCTCCTCGCGTTCAAGGCGGTCGATTTCCTGCGCGTGGATGCCACGACCAACGGCGGGATCACGCGGCTGCGCGGGATCGTCGAGCGTGCGACGGAGGCGGGCGTGGCGGTCGCTCCGCACATGTTCCCGCACGTGCACAGCCAGGTGCTCGGCGCCCTCGGTCGAACGGATGCGCCGATCGAATGGGGAATCCCGGGGACCGGTGTCCACCCGATGGACGACAGCCTGATCCAGCCGGTGATTCGAGACGGCCTGATGGATCCCCTGCCGCCGTTGCCCGGGCTGGGGGTGCTGGTCAACCCGGCCTGGATCACCGCCCAGCAGGTGACCGATCCGGACGGGCTGCTGGCCGATCTCTGACCTCCAATCGAAGCCTCGCACGCAGGAGACACGACACATGGCATCGATCACCAAGACGCACCACATGGGCCTCCAGGTCGCGGACCTGGATCGCTCGGTCGCCTTCTACCACGAGACCCTGGGCTTCGAGATCATCTTCGCCTGGAACCCACAGGCCCCCTACATCCGGGAGATCACTGGCTACCCGGACGCCGACATCCATGCGGCGATCCTGCGCCTGCCCGGGTCGGAGGTCGTCCTGGAGCTGCTGGAGTACCGGAACGTTGAGAAGACCCCGGTCGACACGCGCACGGCCAACCCGGGCACCGCGCACATTGCCTTCTTCGTGGACGACCTCGAGGCGCTCTATGCGGACCTCACGGCCCGCGGCGTACCCTCGGTCTCGGCGCCCGTGACGCCGACCATCGGCCCAAACAAGGGCGGCCTTGCCGTCTACATGATCGACCCGGACGGGATCCGGGTGGAGTTCATCCAGACGCGGAGCACGTTCGCCGAGTACGCCGCAGAGGTGGCCGCCGAGGCCGCTGCAGGCACCATGACCGCCGAGGGAGCCGCCCGTGACTGAGCCCCGCGTGGCTGACGAGCCGGGCGCGGGTCGGAGCGAGAAGCCCTGGACGGGCGGGCCGCTCAAGGGCCTCCGCGTGATCGATGCCGGCGTGCTGTTCGCCGGGCCGGTCTGGCCAAACCCGGTGACCGATCTGCTGAACTTCTCCAGCGACTACCGCGTCA
>JANNQZ010000068.1:0-3746 GCA_031401015.1 Chloroflexota bacterium
GCCAAGGTCGTCCTGCGGGTCGAGGACCTGCGGGTCATCTACCGCACGAACGCGGGCGACGTGCCGGCGGTCGACCACGTGTCGTTCGAGCTGCGCGCCGGCCAGCGGCTCGGCCTCATCGGCGAGTCGGGATCGGGCAAGACGACCATGGCGGTCGCCCTGATGCGGATGACCCGGCCGCCCGGCCGGATTGTCGGCGGACGAGTCATCCTCGGCGAGGTGGATCTGCTCACCCTCGACGACGCGGCGCTGCGCAAGATGCGGCTGCGCGACATCGCCTTCGTGCCGCAGGGCGCGATGAATTCGCTCAACCCGGTCATGCGCATCGAGGACCAGATCATCGACGCCATCGTGGCCCACGAAGCGGGCCATTCGAAGAAGGCGCTCGACGCGCGGGTGGCCGCCCAGCTGGCCAAGGTCGGCCTGCCCGCGACGGTCGCCCGGCGTTACCCCCACGAGCTGTCGGGCGGGATGAAGCAGCGCACGGTCATGGCCATCTCGACCGTCCTCAACCCGGCGGTCATCATCGCCGACGAGCCGACCAGCGCGCTCGACGTCGTCGTCCAGCGCCAGGTCATGCAGACCCTCGGCCGTCTCCAGGGCGAGATCGGCTCAGCGGTCGTGCTGATCGGCCACGACATGGGCCTGATCGCCCAGTTCGCCGACCTGATCGGGGTGATGTACGCCGGGCGCCTGGTCGAGATCGGGCCGGTCGACGACATCCTGTCGAACCCGCGCCACCCGTATACCCGGCTGCTCATCGATAGCCTGCCCAAGCTGACCGCCAAGGGCAAGCTGGTGGGCATCCCCGGGCTGCCGCCGGCGCTCCTGTCCCTGCCGAGCGGCTGCGCCTTCCACCCGCGCTGCCCGTTCGCCTTCGAGCGCTGCCGCAACGAGATCCCGGCCGACGCGCCGGTCGCCCCGGGCCGGCGGGCGGCCTGTCACCTCTACCCCGACCACGCCCAGTTACCGCCGCTGCCATCGTCGGTCATGCTCGATCCGACCGCCCCGATGGAGGTATCGTCGGCGGCGATGGAGGGCGAGCATGAGCCCGACATCGCCCCATCCGATCTCGGCCAGCCCCAGCCCCGGGGAGGCTGACCATGGCCACCCCCCTGCTCGAACTGCGCAACGTCACCAAGGTCTTCCAGAGCGGCATCCGCCGGACGGCCAGCAACACGACGGTCGCCCTGCGCGACGCGTCGATGGTCGTGCCCAGCGAGTTCGCCACGTCGACCGCGGTGGCCGGCGAATCGGGCAGTGGCAAGACGACCATGGCCCGCCTGCTGCTCGGCTTCATCAAGCCGACCAGCGGCCAGATCATCTACCAGGGCGTCGATGTCGCGAAGATGGACCGGACCCAGGCGCGCCAGTACCGGCGCGAGGTCCAGCCGATCTTCCAGGACCCGTTCGAGGTCTACAACCCGTTCTACAAGGTCGACAACGTCCTGGCCACGCCGCTGCGCAACTTCGGCCTGGCATCGAACCCCAGGGACGTCCAGCGCCGGATGGAGGAGGCCCTCGAGCTGGTCGGTCTCCGTCCGCGCGAGACCCTCGGCCGCTACCCCCACGAGCTGTCCGGCGGCCAGCGCCAGCGGATCATGGTCGCCCGGGCGCTGATGCTCCGGCCGAAGATCATCATGGCCGACGAGCCGGTGTCGATGGTCGACGCGTCGCTCCGGGCGACGATCCTCGACGAGCTGCGCAAGATCAACACCGAGTTCGGGATCTCGCTGCTGTACATCAGCCACGATCTGACCACCGCCTATCAGGTGTGCGACAACATCGTCATCCTGTACCAGGGCTCGGTCGCCGAGGCGGGCTCGGTCGAGCGGGTCATCCGCGACCCTCAGCACCCGTACACCAAGCTGCTCGTGGCGTCCATCCCACAGATCGACCGGACCAGGCGCTGGGGCGATGACGAGGTCAAGGCGCCCGAGTCGTCGACTGGTCGGATGACCAGCGGCTGCACCTTTGCGCCGCGCTGTCCGTATGTCATGGACGAGTGTTGGGGGACCGTCCCGCCGCTCTTCCAGATCGACCCGGACCGGGCCGCCTCGTGCTTCCTCCACAAGCAGCACCCGGCCATCAGGTCCGAGGAGATCGGCACGGTCTTCCGCCGGCCGCAGCCCGCCTCCGTCGCCTGAGCGGGAGCTGCGCCGCGCGCCATGTCCGCCTCCATCCCGCCACCCCCATCAATGCTCGGACGCCCCGTCCGCCAGATCGCGCTCGTCGTCCCGGATCTGGAGGCGGCCGTCCGCGGTTATGTGGACGCGCTCGGGATCGGGCCCTGGAACGCCTACACGATCGGCGCCCCGTCAATGACCGGCATGACCTATCGGGGCGAGCCCGCCGACTTCCGGATCCGCCATGCCCTGGCGTTCTCGGGTGAGGTCATGCTCGAGCTGGTCCAGCCGCTCGAGGGCCGCAGCATCTGGCAAGAGTATCTCGACGCCCGCGGAGCGAGCCTGCACCACATCGCGTTCTACGTCGATGACTTCGGCGTGGCCGACACCGCCATGCGCGAACGCGGCTGGACGCCTGTCCAGTCCGGCGCCGGGTTTGGTCGCTCGCGCGACGGCTTGTTCACGTATTACGAACACCCGACCGCGGTCGGCATCATCGTTGAAGTCGTCAAGGCTCCGACGGAGCGCTTCCCGCCTGAGTGGACGTACCCGGCGCCGCCCTGAGCGCGCTCGCGCGTGTGTGACGTGGGATCATCGCGCCGCTACGACCTCGAACGAGTACGGCCCCACCGCCTGGAGCGATATGAGGTGACGACCCGCGCCTCGCCTTGAGGCGAGCGGGATCGAGTCCCCATCTCGCGTGAGGCGATAGAACGTTGCGTCCTCCGGCGCGCGGATCCTCAAGTCGACAGAGTCGTAGGTCTCCGCGCTCAGGTTCAGCAAACCGACGACGGTCCGACCATCGGGATGACGGCGGACCCAGGGCGTGATCCGAGCCATGGTCTCGATCGTGATCGGCATGGACTCACCGCTGAGCCACTCGCAGAGTCGGATCATCTGTTGCCGCTTGGCCTGGTTCATGTCCATCATCCACGGGAAGTACCCCATGACACCGACGCGGCCGCCAAGTTGGTTGGCGTACACCGTGAGCGATGCCCCCCGATCGCGACCTTGATAGTCAGTGATGCGGGCGAGCACGCCGGTCTGGTCAGCGGTCGGTAGCAGTTCATTGGCAGTCGCGTCCCACCACCACTTGAACGACTGCCGGCAGTCTCGACGCCAGCCCACGAATCCGAGGTTCAGGGGATGCTCGACGAACACCTCCTGGCAGTCCCAATCGTATCCTCGACCGACCGACGCCCCGGCGAGATGACCCAGCCCCATCTCCTGGACCGAGCAAAGGGCGTCGGCGTCGAGCAGAACACCTTCCGTGAACATCTCCGTCATCCGCTGCCGTCCGAGAGCGAGCGGCATCCGGCCGGACAGGGCGGACACCCGCCCTTCAGCCGCCCGGTAGCAAACGGGGATGCCAAGGCGTGCGAGTCCGTACGGCCGCGCCATGTCCCGGTCCATGTCCGAGAAGAATGTGTCGACCTGTCCAGCTCGACCGACCGCGATCTGCAACGGATCCCATGCAGCCCAGACCCCAGTCGGCACGCTCCCACGCAGTTCCTCATTGAGGCGCACCCAGAACGGCTGCATCGACGTCAGGTGACGCAGGAGTGGAACGCTCTCCCCGAGGTCATTGCCCTCCATCCCCAGGACGTTGAACGCGGCCCC
>JANNQZ010000069.1:0-8733 GCA_031401015.1 Chloroflexota bacterium
GCGAACACGTGGGATCGGCAGGCGCTCCTGACGGTCACGCGCGGCGGAACCACGCTCGACGTGACGGTGTTCGGGCGCATCGTCGACAACTCCGTGGCCGACGCGGCGAGCTGGGCCGCGATCCCTGCCACCGGGATCCCCGCGGGCATCTGCACGATCGAGAGGAGCGAGTCGAGGCCGCCCAGGTGCTCCGTCGGGATCGGGACACCGATCACCGGCAGGAGGGTCTTGGCGGCCAGCATCCCGGGCAAATGTGCCGCGCCGCCCGCTCCGGCGATGATCACCCGGATCCCGCGACCGGCGGCGCCCTCCGCATAGCTGAACAGCCGATCAGGGGTCCGATGCGCGGAGACCACCTTGAGCTCCGATGGGACGCCGAGCTCGTCCAGGACCGCGATCGCCGCCTCCAGGATCGGGAAGTCCGATCGACTGCCACCGACGACCCCAACGACTGGACCATCCGGACCGATCGACCCGCCTGACTCGTCCGAGCCGCTCACGCCCCCTCCTCCGTCGTGCCACCTGGGCCGTCCAGTGGTGCCACGTCCCGAGCCCAGGCCAGCTTGGCTAGGGCGGCGCGGCCCCTTGCCAGAGCCTCGTCAACCGTTTCCCCAAGCGCCGTCACATGGCCCATCTTGCGACGTTCGAACACCTCCCGCTTGGCGTACAGGTGGAGGTGGACGTCCGGGTCCCCGAGCGCCGCTCCGACGCCCCAAAGCCGTGCCTCGCGTCGGGGCCCGTGTCCCAGCAGATTGACCATCGCAGCCGGTGTGAGCGCCACCGTGGAACCCAGCCCGAGGCCGCAGATCGCCCGAATGTGCTGCTCGAACTGCGACGTTGCCGCGCCCTCGATCGTCCAGTGGCCGCTGTTGTGGACACGCGGCGCCAGCTCGTTGACCACGAGCGATCCATCCGCGAGGAGAAACAACTCGACCGTCAAGGTGCCGCACAGGTCCATCGCCTCGGCGAGGCGGACGCCGATGGCGGTCGCCCGTGCGGTCAGGTGCGGCGGGATGGGAGCCGGCGCAACCGTCTCGATCAGGATTCCGGCGTCGTGCAAATTGCGCGCCACCGGGTACGGCGCGACCGTTCCGTCGGTCCCGCGCGCCACGATGATCGATAGCTCCGCATCGAAGGCGAGTTCGCGTTCCGCCAGCAGGAGGGCGCCCGCTGGGCGATCGAGCATCGCCCAGGCATCGTCGATCTCCGCCGGCGAGGTGATCCGGACCTGGCCCCGCCCGTCGTAGCCGCCGACCGGCACCTTGAGGCGAAGTGGCAGCCCCAGCTCGATCGCGGCGACCCGCAGCCCGGCGGGCGACCCCACCTCGCGCCACGGCGCAACAGCGACACCGGCCGTCTCGACAAACCGTCGCTCGGCCAACCGGTCCTGGGTGACGGTGAGCGGCAAAT
Organism: Chloroflexota bacterium; assembly: GCA_031401015.1. Lineage (GTDB taxonomy): Bacteria > Chloroflexota > Limnocylindria > Limnocylindrales > CSP1-4 > SPCO01. The sequence continues at coordinate 1,411 of JANNQZ010000069.1, forward strand.
GGCCCGGGCGAACCGGCCGGCGCGCAGCGACAGCCGTGACCACCTCCGCGGCGACATGCTCCAGCTCGTAGGTGACGACGTCGGCGCTTTCGGCCAGCTCGAGCGCCGCTGTCACATCGTCGTAGGCACCGACGACGACCCGATCCGCGACCGAAGCCGCCGGGCAGTCTGGATCCGGGTCCAGGATCCAGATGCGATACCCCATGGCTCGCGCGGCCAGCGCCAGCATCCGGCCAAGCTGTCCCCCACCCAGGATCCCGATGACGGCGGGCGGCTCGATCGGCGCAGGTCGGTCCACGGGCCGAAGTGTAGGCGGCACGCCGGCTCGCTACCCTATCGGCGTGACCCAGCTGACCGCGCTCATCCTCGATGTCGACACCGGCATTGATGACAGCCTTGCGCTCCTTTACGCGGCGGCCTCGCCCGAGGCCGAACTCGTGGCGGTCACCTGCCTGTCCGGCAACGTCGAAGCGCGCCAGGTCGCGGTCAACACCCTGGCGATCCTGGAGCTCGCCGGGCGGTCGGACGTGGAGGTGGCCCTCGGACGAGAGTCCCCGTTGATCCGGGCGCTCGAGACGACTCCGGAGACCCACGGCCCGATTGGTCTCGGGTACGCCGAGCTGCCGCCGCCGAGTCGGCCGCTCTCCGACCGGCACGGCGTCGATCTCATCATCGACGAGGCGCGGCGGCGCCCAGGCGAGATCACGCTGGTGACCCTAGGGCCGCTGACCACCGTCGCGCTCGCGCTGATGCGCGAGCCGACGCTCCCGCGGCTGCTCAAGGGCTATGCCCTGATGGGTGGCGCGTTTGGGGTGCCCGGCAACACGACGCCGACGACCGAGTGGAACATCCACTGCGATCCTGAGGCCGCCGAGATCGTCTTCCGGGGCTGGTCGGTGGCAATGGCCGCAGATCCGACGATCCCGCGGCCGCTGGCGATGGGGCTTGACGTGACGGAACTGGCGCGCATCATGCCTGAGGACGTCGTTCGGCTGGCCCGTCGGGCCGGCAGCAGGCCGGACGACTCGATCGCGTTAGCCCGAGGCGAGGATCCCATGCTCGCAACGCGCTCGGTGGCCAGCAATCCGATCGTGCGCTACGTGGCCGATGCCCTGCGCTACTACATGGAGTTCCATCAGCGGTACGACGGGTTCTACGGCGCCTTCATCCACGATCCCCTGGTCGTCGTCGCCGCGCTCGATCGCGGGTTGGTCAGCACGGAGCCGCTCTACGTGGACGTCGAGACCCGCGGCTCGCTCACCACGGGCATGACCGTGGCAGACCGTCGCAAGCTCACGGGCAAACCGCCCAACCTGGACGTGGCCGTCTCTGCGGACGTGGCGACGTTCATGGATCGCTTGATCGAGCGGGTCGGCGGGCTCGCGGCCGGCGACATGGGGCCGGCTGGAGCCCCAATTCGGGCCGTTCGTCACATGGTGCGCGACTGAACGAGCGCACACAATCAAGGCCGTCGAAGGAGGTCGCCATGCGCATCCTGCTTGCAACCGATGGCTCCCTGGCGGCTGGCCAGGCCCGCGATCTGGTGGCTGCGCTGCCTTGGCGTGAGGGCGGCCACGTTCGGATTGTGAGCGTTGCCCCGACCCGGGCCGAGATCCTCGGGGTCCCTTGGGCGGTCGATGCGTTGCCGGACGCCGACCAGCTCGAGGAGGATGTCCTGCGCGCTCATCGGGACGCGCTCGAGACCGCCGAACGGGAGATCCGCTCGGCCCGCTCCGATCTGGTGATCGAACCCGTGCTCGTCCGCGGGCGCGCGGCGAGCGCCATTCTCGACGAAGCCCGTGCCATGCCGGCTGATCTGATCGTCGTTGGTCATCGCGGGCATGGGCGCTGGGAGGAGTTGCTGCTCGGTTCCGTCTCGTCGGAAGTCGTGGACCATGCGCGATGTCCGGTCCTGGTGGCACGTGACGAACGGCTGGGACCCATCCTGTTTGCCGACGATGGGTCGCCCAGTGCCCGGACGGCCGAACACGTGCTGACGAGCTGGCCGATGTTCAGCGGGCTGGCGGTGACCGTCCTGACCGTGGCCGAGGAAGGCTATCCGTATGCCGCCGCCCTGGCCCCGGGCCTCTACACAGACGCCATGGCGCAGCTTGCGATCTCAACGCACGAGCTCGAGCGGATGACCCGCGAGGAGAACGAAGCCGCCGTGGGACGGCTGCGCGAGCACGGATTCGTGACGACGGGGCTCGTCCGTGAAGGGAGCGCCGCCCACGAGATCGTGTCGGTTGCCCGGGAGCGCGCGACCGGGCTGATCGTGGTTGGGTCACGCGGCCAGACCGGCCTGCGCCGGCTGATCCTGGGCAGCGTGGCCCGCAACGTGCTGCTCCACGCTCCATGCTCGGTCCTGATCGTCCGGGAGGTCGTGGCTCCCGTGCTCGACGGGGCGCCCCACCCGGAGGACGGCGAACTGGTCGGCCTGTTCGGCTGATGGGCCGCTGCGCACGCTGAGGCCAGCCGATGAGGCGGAGCGAGCGCGGCGTGCCGTTACGACTCCAGTTCCACCTCGTACATGGTCCTGTCAACGATCCGCCAGCCGCGCACGTCGGGGCGGCCCGTGACCGGGTCGCGCTGATCCTCCGCCAGCGAGGCCAGCAGGTAGAGCGCATCGGGATACAACGCCAGCCCAAGGTCTGTCGGTGACGGTACGGCCGGCGTGTGCGTGTGCGAATGGACGATCCCCCAGAAGACCTCGTCCGCGTCGTCGGTTGCGATCGTGAGGCGAAGGAGATCGATCGCGTCGATCTCGTAGCGGTACGGTGAGGCCGTCGCGTTGCGCGTCGGCTCGAAGCGGAGCGCCACGCCTCCCTCCCCAGCCGACGCCGACCCGACGATCAGCCCGCACCCCTCATTGGGGTACTCGGCCTGCATGTGATCGACGATCGCCTCGCGGATTGCGGCCGGGAGGACGGCCGATGCCGGCCCCGGATGCTCACCAGATGACATCGACCTCCCCGGTGCGTCTATAGTCAGTGGTCATATCGCAGTCAAACGCCGCCTACCACCAGTTGACGCCGCCCTCCAGCGCTTCCTCCATCTCGTCCAGGTTGGTCGAGAAGGTGCCTGCTGAGAGGTACTTCCAGCCGCCGTCAGGGAGGAGCGCCACGATCGTGCCGCGATCCATGCCCTGCGCGACGCGCGCCGCGGCCACCAGCACCGCCCCGCAGGACGGCCCGCCAAAGATGCCCTCCCGGAAGACGAGGTCGCGCAACGCCGCGAGCGCATCACGGTTGGAGACGAGCAGTTTCTGGTCGACGAGCGACGGGTCCAGGATTTCCGGGATGAACCCCTCGTCGAGCGACCGAAGCCCCTGGACCAGCTCGCCGGGCATCGGCTCGGCGGCGACCACCCGGATTCCCGGCTTCTGCTCGCGCAGGTAGCGCGAGACGCCCATCAGTGTTCCGGATGTGCCCAACCCGGCGACGAAGACATCAATCTCCGGGCAGTCCGCGAGGATCTCCGGGCCGGTCGTCTCGTAGTGGGCCAGCGGGTTGGCAGGGTTGCCGTACTGGTACGGCATCACGAACCGTTCGTCCTTGCTGACCAGGTGCTTGGCCAGGGTGATCGCCCCGTTGCTCCCCAGCGCCCCCGGTGAGTCGATCACCTCCGCCCCGAACAGCGCCGCCATCTGGCGCCGTTCATTCGTGACATTGTCCGGCATGACCAGGGCGACCCGATAGCCCTTGCGCCGCCCGATCATCGCCAGGGCGATCCCGGTGTTGCCCGAAGTCGGTTCGAGGATGATCGAATCCTCGTGGAGCAGGCCTCGCCGTTCGAGGTCCTCGACGAGGTACTTCGCGACTCGATCCTTGACCGAGCCCGTCGGGTTGAGCATCTCCAGTTTGGCGAAGATGCGCACCTCAGGCTTGGGCGACATCCGGGGGATCTCGACGAGCGGCGTGTACCCGATCGCATCGAGGATGCTGTCGAACCGCCCGCCGTGGCGTGGCGCGTCGTCGTGGGCGTGGACGTGCGGGTGCCGCACCGAGTCAGCCCCGGCCTCGTCGCCTTCGTCGTCGGGCTCGAACGCTCGACGTGCCGGCATGGCCACTCGCCTCAGCCCCCGGCCATCGCCGGGAGCAGGCGAACCTCGTCGGCGGGGGCGACCGGCGTGTCCAGTCCGGCAAGGTAGCGAATATCCTGGCCGTTCACATAGACATTGACGAACCGGTTGAGATCCCCGTCCTCGGTCAGCAGCTGCGACCCGAGCGACGGATGCTTCGCCACCAGCGCGTCGACCACGCCGCGGATCGAGTCACCGTCGAGCTCGATCGACTTGACGCCGCCGACGCTGGGGCGCAGAACGGCGGGGATGAAGACCGTGCTCACGCGCGAGCCTCAGGCGCCACCTTGCCGGCGAGCCCGGACATCGACATCAGGAAGGGCGCATCGTCGCCGACGTTGGAGAGGGCGAGTGGACGACCGGCCTTGCGCGCCGCGACAGCGTCGTCGGAGCAGACCGGGCACTTCGGGTCGCGGCGAAGCTTCAACTCGGTGAATTCCGTCTCGAGGGCATCGAACAGGAGCAGCCGACCCGCCAGCGTTTGCCCGATCCCGAGGAGCACCTTGATGGCCTCGTTGGCCTGGAGCAACCCGAGAATGCCGGGAACGACACCGAGCACCCCAGCGACCGAGCAGCCGGGCGCAAGCTCCGGCGGCGGTGGGGTGGGATAGAGGCACCGATAGCACGGGCCCTGGTACGGGATGAACGTGGTGAGTTGCCCCTCGAAACGAAACACACTGGCGTGGATGACCGGGATGCCGGCCGCGACCGCCGCGTCGTTGACGATGTAGCGGGTTTCGAACGTATCGGTCCCATCGAGGATCACGTCGTAGCCCGCGATCAGGCGCTGCACGTTGTCGGCGACCAGCATTTCGTCGTGGGCGACCACCTTCACGTCCGGGTTCAGCCCCTCGATCGTCAGGCGCGCGGATTCGGTCTTCTTCTGGCCGACCCGGGCGGTCGAATGGATGATCTGGCGCTGGAGGTTGGACATGTCGACGATGTCGAAGTCGACGATCCCGATCGTGCCGACTCCGGCCGCCGCGAGGTAGAGCGCCGCCGGCGAGCCGAGACCGCCGGCGCCGATGATCAGCGCCTTTGAGCCGAGGAGGCGAGCCTGACCGTTGAGCCCGACCTCCGGGATGAGCAGGTGCCGGCTATAGCGCTGGCGCTGGTCCGGCGTGAGGGACGGCGGCGTCGTCCACTTGAGGCCCTGCGACTTCCAGGCCTGGAAGCCGCCGCTCATCGAAGCAACGGTCTCGTAGCCCATCTGGCTGAGCGTCTGCGCGGCGAACAGCGAGCGCACACCACCCGCGCAATACAGCACGACGGGCCGCGCGCGATCCGGCAGATCGCCCTCGATGCCCTGCTCGAGATAGCTCTTGGCGACGTGGACGGCGCCGTCGATGTGGCCCTGCTCCCATTCGTGGGCCTCGCGCACGTCGACGAGGACTGGCGGCATCGGCGCCTCGAGCAGCAGGGTGACCTCGGCTGGGGTCACCTCGCGGATCTCGGCTCTGGCCGCTCGCATGAGGTCTGAGAAGGTCTTTGGCATGGGCGTTGGGCTCCGATGATCGACGGGCTGGCAGCCGGTTCGACGCCAGGGCGATGGGTTGAGGAGGTGGGTGGCGGCCGACGGATCCGCTGGGCTGGGTGCGCCGGCTCAGGCCGGCCGACGACACCTGCAGCGGCGCTCGATCCAGCTCGTGGCGGATGCGCCAAGCGGGCTCGTGCGCCCGGTCGTGCGCCCGGTCATGCGCCAGCCTCGGCCGGGCTCGGCGTCCGGTTGGTCGGATCGGCGGCGCCCAGGTCCGACAAGACGTGCTGGAGACTGTCGTGGCTGAGCATGGCGCACTTGAGGCGGGCCGGGCTGATCTCGATGCCGAGCAACTCGAGCAGGTCGTCGGCGCGGAAGCCGGTCACCTCGGACAGGGGCTTGCCCTTGATCTCGTCGGTCAGGAGGCTGGCACTGGCCTGGGAGATGGCGCAACCCCGACCGGTGAACCCGACGCGATCCACGATCCCGTCCTTCACGCCCAGCATCAGCGTGATCCGATCGCCGCACAGCGGATTCGCGCCCTCATAACTGGCGTCCGGGTCCTCGATGACCCCGAAGTTGTGGGGCCGCCGATAGTGCTCCAGGATGTAGTCGCGATACAGGTCGTCCATGCTCGCCCGAGTGTACCGCGAGACGCCAATCCCGACTACCAGGGTCGGATATGCGCCTGTCCCGGCCACCGAGCCTGTGCCCCGCCACCGAGCCATCGGCGATTCCAACCCCATGGGTCTACGCGCTACACCCGTGCTGATTCCTCCAACCACTCTGGCAACCTCGGTCGGCGGCGGCCGAAACGCGTCGAAGCTGCCAACCTGGTTGAGGATGACGACCGCTCGGACGCCCGTGGTGGCCCGTAGACCAACCCCATTGGAATGCCGGCTGCCCCTTGACACGGTTGCGAAACCGCAGGTCAATCAGCCGGGTCGACGATCGACAACCTCGTACTTGACCGAATGGTACGAGCACGTATGATGTGGACACGTATCCTGTGGGGTCCCTGTGAACATCACCCTCGCCATCGATGAAAAACTAGCCGAGGACGCACGACGCGCCGCCAAGAGCATGGGCATGAGCTTGAACCAGGCCGTGCGGCTCTATCTCGAACGCCTGGCTGGCCGCGATCAGCTCGACGCGGAGCTGGCAGCGTTCGAGCAATCAGCGCGGAGCCGGCCCGCTGGCGAGGACCGCTGGAAGTTCGATCGCGAAGAGCTGCATGAGCGCCCGTAGCTTCATCGATACGAACATCCTTCTCTACGCGGACTCACCAACCGATCCCGAAAAGCAGTCCATCGCACTGGCGCTGATTGCTGAGCAGCTGCGTGCAGGATCTGGTGTGATCTCGATGCAGGTGCTGCATGAATTCGCTGCAGCCGGGCTGAAGAAACTCGCTCTGCCCGACAGCCTGGTGCAAAGCCGCATCGATCTGTACTCACGGTTCGACATCGTCACCCCCGGTGTTGGTGCCTTGAAGGAGGCCTTGGCGCTGCGGGTGATGCATGCGCTTTCGTTCTGGGACGCACTGATCATCCAGGCCGCACGTGACGGCGGTTGCTCAACACTGCTGACCGAGGATCTCTCCACAGAGGCAACCATCGGAGGTGTCCTGATCGTGAACCCCTTCGAGATCGAGGCCTCAACCGATCCGGGCCGAGGCGAGCGTCGAGCGTAGCCAAACGGTGGACTGACGCGGCTGGCTGGTCGGGTCGGGCTCGGTCGCCGACGGACTTCGACCTCGGATGCCTGG
>JANNQZ010000070.1:0-1824 GCA_031401015.1 Chloroflexota bacterium
CAAGCGTGGACCGGGGCGACCGGGGCGACGACCACCGTCGGGCGCACCGTCGTCGGCGCGGCCGACCACCTGGCCGGGTCGCGCGCCCAGGCCCTCGAGAGCGGGGCCATCGCCCGCGGGTCGTCGATTTCGGCCTGGCTCCCGATCATCTACGGCTGTGACAAGACCTGCACGTACTGCATCGTGCCGTTCAGCCGTGGCCCGGAGCGCAGCCGACCGTTCGACGACATCCTCGACGAAGCGCGGACGCTCGCTGCCAGCGGCTACCAGGAGATCACCCTGCTGGGCCAGAACGTCAACTCGTACGGCCACGACCTCGCGCCGGAGCCACGGTTCGACCATGTCTCCGAAGCTCGCTGGGCGGGTCACCAGCTCGAGCGTGCCGGCCGCCCTGACCTCGCCGAGCTGATCCGCGCCATTGACGGACTTCGAGCCCCTGACGGTCGGCCGGCGCTCGGGCGGTTGCGCTTCGTGACGTCGCATCCGTGGGACCTATCGGACCGCCTGATCGCGGCGCTGGCCGGTTGCGCATCCGTCTGCGAACACCTCCACCTGCCGGTCCAGTCCGGCTCCGACGCCGTGTTGCGGCGCATGGGCCGCCAGTACACCGTGGAGCACTACCGCGAGCGACTGACCCGGATCCGCGCATCGGTCCCGGAGATCGCCATCTCGACCGACGTCATCGTGGGCTTCTGCGGCGAGACGGAGGCGCAGTTCGAGGAGACCCTGGCACTGCTCGAAGCCGTCCGCTACGACCAGGTGTTCGCGGCGGCCTACTCACCACGCCCCGGGACACCGGCCATGCGCCTCGCCGATGACGTACCCGCGGCCGACAAACGACGCCGGCTCAACACGCTCCTCGCGATCCAGGAGCGGATCGGGCACCAGCGCAATCAGGCCTGGCTCGGTCGGGAGGTGGCGGTCCTGGTCGATGCGGTCAACGCACCGCGCGCGCATGGGCACGACGAGCTTGAGCCGGGATCGCCCCGGACCAGTCGCGGCGACCACGCGTCCCTGTCCGGCCGGACGCGGACCAACAAGCTGGTGCATCTCTCGGGTCCGCTCGCACTCATCGGGCAAACGGTCGTGGTCCAGATCGATCACGCCGGTCCCTATGCCCTGCGAGGCGCCCTCGTCGGTGGTTGACCGGCTCGTCAACGGCTCCGTGGGTGCCCGCCCCGGGACCGGCTCGACCGACGATCCGGAGGCACCGCCCCTGATCGTGGTCGCCGGGGCCACCGCGACCGGCAAGACGGAGCTGGCGATCCAGCTGGCCGAGGCGATCGGGCGCGAAGGCCGGCCCACCGTCGTGATCTCCGCCGATTCCCGCCAGGTCTTCCGTGGCCTGGACATCGGAACGGCCAAGGTCGGCCCTGCCGAACGGGCCCGCGTCGCGCACCACGGGCTCGATCTCGTCGACCCCGATGAGCCGTTCAGCGTCGCCGACTTCGTAGCGCATGCCCGCGACGTCCTGGCCGACCTCGCCACGAGGAGTGGCGTGGCGATCCTGGCCGGTGGATCCGGGCTCTACCTACGCGCAGTCGGGCGCGGACTGGACACCGCTGCCCTGCCCAGTGATCCCGACGTTCGTGCCCGGCTCGAGGCGGAACGCATCGCCCACGGCCTCACTCCGCTGGTCGAGCGCCTGCAACGGCTCGCCCCGATGCTGGCCGCCAGGGTCGACCTGCGCAATCCGCGGCGGGTGGTCAGGGCGCTCGAAATGGCCACCCTGCGTGGGGACGTCGTACCCGCCGAACCGCGCGGCTACCCGGGCCCCATCGCCTGGGTCGGCCTGACCGTGGAGCCAGGTCCGCACGCGGCCCG
>JANNQZ010000071.1:0-8547 GCA_031401015.1 Chloroflexota bacterium
CCGCCGTCGACTTCGACCGCCAGCATTCCGCCCGCCACGCCCGACCTGAACTGCCGGATCGCGACATCGTGCTGCGGATGGCTGGACAGACCCGGGTAGAGGACCGTGCGCACCCCCTCCTGGCGCTCAAGCCACGCGGCCAGGGCGGCGGCCGTCCGGGCATGACGCTCAGCACGCACGGCCAGGGTCATGATTCCGCGCAGGACCAGGAACGCCTCGAATGGGCCGAGGGTCGCGCCCGTGTCGATCTGGACCCGCTCGACGTCCACGATGAGGTCCAGCGGGCCGGCCACGACCCCCGCGATCAAGTCGCTGTGCCCGCCAAGGTACTTCGTGGCGGATTCAACCACGAGGTCGGCCCCGAGCTCGAGAGGTCGACAGACATACGGCGACGCAAACGTGTTGTCGACGATGTAGCGCGCCCCGTGGCTGTGGGCCAGCTCCGAGAGTGCCGCATGGTCCGCGATGTGGGTCGTCGGGTTGGCGATCGTCTCGGTGTACAGCACCCGGGTCGGCGCAACCGCCAGGGCTTCGGCAACGGCCTGCGGGTTGGTCGTGTCCACCAGGTCGACCCGGACCCCGAAGCCCCCGAACGTGCGAACCAGCTGCATTCGCGTGGAGCCATAGCAACTCACGGGAGCTACGACCCGGTCGCCGGCTCGCAGGAGCGAGGCGAGGGCAGCATGGATCGCGCCCATCCCGGAAGCCAGCGCCACCCCGGCCTCTGCGCCGGCCAGCTCGGCAAAGGCGGCGCCGAGGGCTGACGTCGTCGGGTTGGAGATTCGGCTGTAGGCGTAGCCGTTGCGCGGGTTGGCCGCCACCCAGCCCAGCTCCTCCGCATCGCCGGAGGAGAACGTGGTTGTCTGGTAAATCGGGACGTTGGTCGGACGCTGATCGAGCGTTGGCACGCGCGACGCCGCGCGGATGGCACGCGTCGAGAAGCCGTGGATGGGCCGCTCCGATCGAGGATCTCGCTGAGTCATCCAGGCGATGCTACACCGGACTCGTCCGCGGTCGCCTCCGCCGGCCGCTTGCCACCTCCACGCCGCCGCAGACTGGCGCCGCTCTGCGGGATCGAGACACCCGTCACGCGATCCTTGCCGGCGCGCTTGGAGGCATACATCGCGTTATCCGCGCTGATCATCAGTTCATCGACCGTCTTGCCGTCGCCGGGATAGGTGACGATCCCGATGGAGACCGATGGATGCCCGCCGTCGGGCAGGGCGATGGCCAGCGCAGTGACCCCCAATCGAATCTTCTCGGCCAACACGAACGCGCCGGTCGGATCGGTTTCGGGCAGCACGACGACAAACTCGTCGCCGCCGTAGCGGGCCGCGGTATCGATCTGGCGGACACCGGCGGCGATCACGTCGCCGACGCCGCGCAGCACCCGGTCGCCCTGGAAGTGCCCCAGCCGATCGTTGATCGGCTTGAGGTCGTCGAGGTCCATCATCAACAGGCAGAAGCCTCGACCGGACCGCGCACAACGAGCGATCTCGCGCCCGACCGCCGCGAAGAAGAAGGTCCGGTTGAACAGCCCGGTGAGCGGGTCCACCGTGGACAACCGGATCGCGGCGTCGCGGGTGCGTCGCCCCTCGTGGGCGATGACCGTGGCCGCGTAGGCGAGCAGGAAGAGGGCCGTCAGGTTGACCGCGACCGTGGCCGCGCTGGCCGGACCCGGCGCCCCAGCCGGAGAGCCGGTGGCGACCGCCAGCAGGTAGCCGATCGTCGCGGTGCCGGCCAGGGCGGCCGTGATCCGTGGGGAGACCACGAGCGCGGCCCCGCCCACGATCAACGGGAAGACGAAGAAGAACGGGCTCTCGCTGCCGCCGGTGAATGCCACCAACAGCGTCGCCAGGGTGATCGCCACGGACCCTTCGACCACGAACTTCGCCGGTCCAAGCATGGTCGGCGGCAGGATGTCGTGAACGACCACGACGAACAGGCCGCCGAGTGCGAGCAGGACCAGGATGGCCGGCTGGGTGTCCGCCCAGAGGCCGGTCGACGCGACGATGGCGGTCGTGGTCAGCAGGAAGACCCAAGCCACGATTCGAACAATTCGATCATAGGTTGGGTTTGGGAGTCCTTCGCCGCCGGCGATCCCGACCAGCCCGCTGATGACTGCCGCCTCGACCGCGGGTCGGTCGCCCGCGCCGCTCGCGTTCGTCCCGCGAGTCAGGCGCGTCGTCCGGCCGACGAGCGGCGGGATGACGATGTAGGCCATCAGCGCGAGATTCGCGACCACCGCGGCGATGATCAGGATCAGGAGCGGGGTGACCGACAATCTCGTGCTCGCTCCGCGGGGTGAGGACGGCGTCGGGGCGCCGTAGATGCGCCCATCTTAGCCCCTGCTTCTCGGCCGTCGGTGCGTCCGGCCGTTGTGGCGGTGCACCTGGGCAACGGTTCATGCCGTATCGCGCGTCCCGGTCAGCGCGTCGGGCCGGTCAGCGCGTCGGGCCGTTCAGTGCGTCGGGCCGGTCAGCGCGTCCCGTACTGATAGGTCTGCTTGACCAGGCGCAGATACACGAACGTTTCGGTTTCGCGCACCCCTGCGATCGCGCGAAGGCGCTCGGCCAGGAAGACCAGCAGCGCCTCGTTGTCCTCGCACACGGTCTCGATGAGGAGGTCGTAGGTCCCTGCGGTGATGACCACGTAATCCACCTCCGGCATCGCGGCGAGGGCCTCTGACACCGCGATCAGCTTGTCGCTCTCGCATCGAATGCCGATCATCGCCATCTGGTGGAAGCCGAGCTTGAGGGGATCGGTGACGCCGACGACCTGGAGGATCCCGCGCTCCATGAGTCGATTGGTTCGCGCGCGGACGGCGGCCTCGGAGACCCCGAGTTCGGCTGCGATCTGGGTGAACGGCCGCCGCCCGTCCGCCTGGAGGTGCTCGATGATTCGCTTGTCGAGCGCGGAGACCTCCTCGCTGCCGCGACGTGGCACGGGGCGCGATCGAGGTGTCGGGTCGGGCGGATCGGTCATGGGTTGCGTCGCATGGCGGACGGCATGCTAGCACCGCTCAACGGCGATTTCGATCCATGTCCCAAGCCTTGCAGCCGGTTTGAGGCGCCCCCCGGGTTGGCGACAGGCTCGTGACACGCGATCGCCACGGTGCGGGAAGCCGCATGAACCAGACTCTTAGGATTGGGCTAACGAGCGCCGTAACGCACCCTGAAGGCTCCCGCTCACGCTCGGGGGAGTCCGTCGGCAGCGTGACCTGCGACCCGGAAGGGTCGATGTCGGGGTTGATCCCCCAGTCGTAGCAATGTGGTTCATGAACGGGTCACCAAGCGGGTCGCGCCGGATCGGGGCGCCGTGGTCCCTACCTTCGGTCGAGTTCGGCGAGAACCGCGGCGAGGGCACGGATCGAGGCCACCGTGATCGGATCAACGACGAGCTGGACGTGCCCGATGCCTTCTCGCGCGTAGGCGCGCAGGGCCTCCGCCATCTCGGCCGGGCTGCCCTCCAGCGGCGTGGCCTCATCCTGGGTGTATTCCCCCTGGACCCGACCGGCGCCGTCCGGAAGCCGGACGAACACGGCCACGGTCCGCTCGATCTCGGCGGGATCACGCCCGACTTCGAGGCACGCCGCGTCCACGCGCGCCCGGAGGCTGGCCACGCCGGCCGGGTCGTTGCCGGTGTCGGAGAACCAGGTGTTCCACGACTGGACATGGGGTGCGCTGGCGCGGAGCATTCGCGGGCCGTTCGACCCGATCATCAGTGCTGGGCCACCGGGTCGCGGGCGCGGGAGCAGCTCGCAGTCGCGGGCCTGGTACCAGCGACCGTCAAAGTCGATGGCGCCGTCGCGGAGGAGCGTCCGAATGATCGTGAACGCCTCCTCGAACCGGTCGATCCGATGATCGAAGGGGAAGCCGAAGGCGCGGAATTCGGTCTCGTTCCAGCCGGCGCCAAGCCCCAGGATGAAGCGACCGCCTGAGATCTCGTCGATCGTGGCCGCCTGCTTCGCGAGCAGCGCCGGGTTGTGGAAGTTGGTGCAGGCGACCAGCGGGCCAAACTCGACCCTGCTGGTGGACGCGGCAATGGCGGCCATCGTCGTCCACGCCTCCCAGGGACCGCGCGGGTCCCGATCCGGCCAGCGATAGAGGAGGTGCTCGCCCAGCCAGATGGAATCGAAGCCCAGGTCCTCGATGGTGCGGACCATGTCGAGCAGTTCCGGCCAGCGGACGTCGCGCTCGACTTCGGGGAGCTGGATCCCGACCTTGATCGGTCGGCCGGCGGCCGCTGGCGAATGCATCATGGAAGGGTACGTGACCCGTGTCTCGGAGGGAGCAACCTGCTGGACCTGGCACTGGCGCTCCGCGGCTTCGTTCTTGGCTTCACGATCGCGGCCGCCGTGGGGCCGATCAGCCTGCTGGTCATCCGCCGCACGCTTGCGGAGGGGCGGGCCGTGGGACTTGCCTCCGGGCTGGGCGTGGCGACCGCCGATGCCACCTACGGCGCGATCGCGGCCTTTGGCCTCGGGGCGATCAGCCAGGTTCTCGTCGATGCTCGGCCGCTGCTCGGGTTGTTCGGCGGGGTGTTCCTGCTCTGGCTTGCCTGGACCACGGCCCGGGCGGCGCCGCGCGATCCCTCGCAGGTGACCGTCCGTCGGGGCGGCCTCGTCGGGGCCTATCTATCCATCCTTGGGCTGACCCTGACCAACCCGATGACGATCCTGTCGTTCGGGGCACTGTTCGCGGGGCTGGGCGTAGCCGGCGACGACGCCGCCGGGAGCGCGACGATCACGCTTGGCGTGCTCCTGGGATCCAGTGCCTGGTGGATCGTCCTGACGACGGTCGTGGCCGCCGTGCGTGCCAGGGTCACGATCGCCTGGGTGCGGCGGATCAACGTCGCGTCCGGGCTCACGATCGCGGCGTTCGCGGCCGTGTCGATCGCCTCGGTCGTCGCAGCGTTGTGGGGGCGGTAAGGCAGAAGCGCCCGCCTGCCGGGCCGGTGCCGCGACGAGGGCTGACGGTGGGCCGGTCGTGTGAGCTCGGCCCGGGCTCGGCCCGGGGTCGGTCGATGGGGCGGTTCGATCGGGCGGGGTCGATGTTCTTCGTGGCAGGACAAAGTCGCGCTATTCGGGCGTTGGGGACCACCCGGAGCCCGTCGTTTCACTCTGAATGGCCCGATTCGTTGGCGGGCGGGCCATCAAGAGGCCACAAGCCGACCGAATGTCGGATTGGCAAGGCGAGGAGGCCTGATTACGACCTGGCCTGCCCCGTTAAACGCCTGTTTGGTTCTGCCACGCAGAACGAGGTGCGGGCGGGCGACTCGAGGTGCGGGCGGGCGACGCCGGGCCGCCCACGGAACCTGGTTCGCGAGCTGCGGGCGGGCGACGGCGGCAGCCGAGATGCGGGCGGTCGAGGGGGGGCAGCCGACGGAACCTGGCTCGCGAGCAGCGGGCGGGCGAGGCCCGCTCCACGGAACGCGGGACGGAGTTGTAGGCGGGGGAGCTGCCGGGCGTCCCCGGAGCTGAAGCGCTCGAAAAAAGAAACGTGGCCCGTCCGAAGACGAGCCACGCAGTTACGGTCAGACGGCGAGCCGTCTACCGGGAGCCGTCAGGCGGCGCGCACCTTGGTGGCGCGCGGGCCCTTGGGGCTGGCCTCGACGTCAAACTCGACGCGCTCGCCGCCGATCAGTCGATCGAAGTTGAGCGAGGAGTCGAGCCCGTCGCGATGGAAGAAGTATTCCTTCGTGTCCTCGGCGGCGATAAAGCCAAAGCCGCGGTCCGAAACGACCTTCTTGATGGTACCGGTGGCCACATTGACCTCCTATATCCCCGAACTGGGATTGCACAGCGCACGGTCCGTTCGAGAATGGAGTGACCACGCGACGCTTCGCCACGCAGTGCGGCGAGGCTCCACGGTACCACGCCTTGCCGAATACCGGGCTGACGACCGGTCACGGCGACGGTGATTGGTCGGGGAGGCGGGATTTGAACCCACGATCTCGTGCTCCCAAAGCACGCGCGTTACCAGGCTACGCTACTCCCCGGGTGGTTGGCATCGTACCCCGCACGAGGAGATTGCTGCGGCCGACGCCTAGCACATCCAGATGCAAACGTGGAACCGCTGTCCGATCAGACGATCCTGAGAGCCCAGGATCAGCTGGGCCGCTGAGCTCCGGTCGGCCTCGTCCCTTACCCTCGAAGCTCTCGGGTCGACCTGGCTCGCGTGGGCGGCGCCTCCGCGAGCGAGCCATCAGCGCCGTGAAGGGTACGCCCACTTGGGGGGACCATCGCCGCCGGATCGTGCGTGAATGCGTTGCGTTCACGCACCAGTGAGCGAACGCGCCGACGCTTTCCGATTGACACCGGCCGATAGACCGCGCACCCTGACCCCGTCTCATTTGCTCGAGACGCGACCCGCTCGAGGTTGCCGAACGCGCCGCGTCGTCTCCAATAGAGAGACCACCTGTGGTGAGCAGCCGAAAGTACCAAGGGGGCGTCCGATGCGCGTGTCCATTTTCCCACCGCGTACCCGCGGCCCGGTGCTGGGGCGCCGATCCTTCGCCACGCCGCCCCCGGTCAGGCGAAGCGCCGGCCTTGTGGCCGCAGTCGTGCTGGCCCTGTTCGGCGGGATCAGCCCGGTCTTCGCCGATCACCTCCCGGTCGACTCGGACCCTGACACGACCGGGCCAGCGCTCACGTCGTTCGCGATCTCGCCGACGGCCGTCGACGTGCGGGTCTCAAGCGCGACGATCACCGCTGACGCCCGCATCACCGATGACAAGTCCGGTGTGGAGCAAGTAGTCGTCTACTACCTTGGCCCATCCGGGGGGACAATCGGTTTCTTCTTCGGATCGTACAACCGCGTCTCCGGCAGCGCACACGTCGGCGATTACCGTACCCCCGTCACCATCAACACCGATACCGAGTCGGGGATCTGGACTGTGTCGAGCGCCTCGACCAGGGACGTCGTCGGCAACACGCGCACCTACACCGAGGCGCAGGTGCGAGCGCTCGGCGCTGTGGACTTCACCGTGCAGTCGAACCCCCGGACCGACACGACCCCCCCAGAGGTCTCGGCCGTGAGGGTGACGCCGGGATCACTCGACGTGAGCAGCGCCGACGGCTCCGTGACCTTCGAGTGGGACGCGACCGACGCGGGTGGCTCGGGCGTCTACTTCGCCCACATCAGCCTCTCCTCCCCATCAGGTCGTCAGCAGATCTCCGCCCTGGGTGTCACCCGCACAACCGGGCTGACGATGGCAACGGTCCAGGCAGATGGCAGCACTTCAACGTACAACGGCCTCCATAACTTTGGCGAGTATGGACTTGCCCAGTACTCCGAGCCGGGCGTGTGGACGGTCAACAACGTCCAGGTCCGGGACTACGCAGGCAACAACAGGATCTACCAGGGCGCGGCTCTTGCTGCGATCATGCCGAGCCCGTTCTTCGAGGTCATGTGCAACCCGACGGACGTCGGCAACCCCGCGGTCACCGCATTTCGCTTCTCGCCCTCCTCGATCGACGTATCGAGCGGACCCGCGACGGTGACCGTCGAATTCGACGTGCTCGATGAGCTTTCGGGTGTGAAGGCTGCCTGGCTCACCTTCCAGAGTCCGACGATCGCGGCGAGCCCGCCCAACCTGCGGCGCACGGCCAGCTTTAGCCAGTACCTCACCGACCCGCGCATCACGGCGGGAACCGTGACGGGATCGGTGATCTTCCCGAGATACGACCGTGGCGGTGACTGGACCGTTGTACAGGTCTGCGTCGTCGATGAGGTGAAGCACACAAAGTGCTACACGGGCGCGGAGATCACGATCATCGGCCCCCCGGCGATCACTGTCATCTCCAACCGGTTGACGCTCACGCCCGCAACGGACGAGAACCCGGTGGGCACCCAGCACACGGTCACCGCCACGCTCACCAACCAGAACGGCCCGCTCACCGACCGGACCATCCTCTTCAGTGTGGCCGGGGTGAATACCGGGTCCGGCACAGACACGACCGACACCAACGGTGAGGCGACTTTCACCTACACCGGGACAAACCTTGGCAGCGACACGATCACGGCGTGCCACGACGCCAATACCAATGGCACCTGCGAAGTCGCTGAGCTGAAGGCGACTGCGACCAAGACATGGGTCCCGGGCGGACCTGGCGCGCCAGCCACCCTCGTCCTGACCCCGCCGACCGACACCAACCGGGCCGGCGAGGAGCACTGCGTCACGGCCACGGTCACCGACGCCTCCGGCAACCCGACCGCGAACGTCACCGTCCGCTTCTCGGTCAGCGGCGCCAACAGCGCCGGTGGCCCCAAGACCACCGACGCCAGCGGCCAGGCCAGCTTCTGCTACACGGGCACCACGGCCGGGCTCGACACGATCACGGCCTTCGCCGACACCGACGGGAGCGGCGCCCGCAACGGGACCGAGCCCACCGGGACGGCGACCAAGACCTACGTGGCCGCCGCGCCAGCCACCCTCGTCCTGACCCCGCCGACCGACACCAACCGGGCCGGCGAGGAGCACTGCGTCACGGCCACGGTCACCGACGCCTCCGGCAACCCGACCGCGAACGTCACCGTCCGCTTC
>JANNQZ010000072.1:0-7484 GCA_031401015.1 Chloroflexota bacterium
TCAGGTAATCGTCGACCTGGTAGAAGCTGAGCGACAGCGGCTCGGTGACTGGGCTGTTCGACACGCCAACCGGGGTGGAGCTCGCCTCAAACGTCGCCAGTCGCTCGCTCGGAGTCGAGCTGTGGGCGCCCGCGCCGGGCACCCCCGACTTGGTCGGCAGATCCAGCGCCTCGAGGACAAATGGGGAGACGCGCCGCGCGCGAGCGCCGCCATAGTCGGCAGCGTGCGACAGGATCAGCTCATTCCGGGCGCGAGTCATGGCCACGTAGCACAGGCGCCGCTCCTCGGCCAGCACCGATTCGGCGGTCGTTGGGACGCCGCGGCCCAACCCGGCGGGGATCGGCAGCGTTTCGCCACGCCCCGCGATCGGGAAGCGGCCGGCCACCAGGCCCGGCAGGAACACGACCGGGAACTCGAGTCCCTTGGCCTTGTGAATGGTCAGCACCGCGACCGCGTCCGCATCCGGGTCCAGTTCGGCGGTCGCCGGGTCGTCGCCGGCATCGATGAGGGTGGCCAGGTGTCGCGCCACGAAGATGGCGCGGTCGTCAGCCAGGAGGGTCGACTGCGCCCGGACGATCTCGAAGAACCGGGCGATGTTCTGGAGGGCCTCCTCGGCCGCGGGCGTGTCGGAACCGGCGAGGCGAGCGAGGATCCCGCTGCCACGCAGAAACCGGTAGAGCAACTCGCCGGCCGGACGCCGGTGCGCCATCTCGGCGTAGCCGGTCAGGTCCTCAACGAGTCGATGGACGATGGAGCGCGTCTCTTTCCCGACCCGGAGGATCCCGGGCTGACGGTCGAGCTCCGTGACGATGGCCCAGACCGAGCGATTACGCCGGCGGGCCATGTTGACGATCGCGGTCAGGTCCTCGCCGCCAAGGGCATAGGCCTCGGACGTCGCCAGGGCGTACACGTCGACGCTTGACTCAAGGTCGGCCGCGACGCGCAGGAAGGCCAGCAGCATCCTGACCTCCGGCCTGGAATAGAGCCCCGAGGCCCCCGAGAATCGCCACGGGATCCCGGCCATGTTGAGCGCGCGAAGGATCGCGTCGGCGTGACCGTTGGCCCGCACCAGGACTGCGTGGTCGCGCGGCGCTGCGCCGGCGGCCACCCGACGTCCAATCTCTGCCGCCACCCAGTCCGCCTCCTCAGAACCTGACGCAAAGACCTCCAGCCTGACGGGCGCCGCCGACTTCGCCTGGCGTTCCGGGCGGAGGCGCTTGGAGACGCCCGCGCGGACTTCCAGGCGATCCGGGTCGTTGAACCGGATGAGCCGATATGAGGCATCGAGCACCGGCGCGAGCGAGCGATAGTTGCGACGCAGGACCACGGTCCGGGCGTTCGCGTAGCGGTCGCGAAACGCGAGGATGTTGTCGATCGCCGCGCCACGAAAGGCGTAGATCGCCTGATCGTCATCGCCCACGACCGTGACATTGCGATGGGTCTCCGCCAAAAGAGCCACAAGCTCCGACTGCGCCCGATTCGTGTCCTGGAATTCGTCCACCAGGATGTACCGGAAGCGGCCAGCGATCGCAGCCCGGGCGGCCGGCGAGGTGCGGACCAGGCGGAGTGCGAGAGCCACCTGGTCGCCGAAGTCGATGCAGTTGCTGGTCGCCATCAGGCGCTGATAGGTCGCATAAGCGGCAGCCAGCTCGCGCTGTCGGCCGGCCGTTTCGACGGCGGCTGCCACCCCGGGCTGGCTCGCATCCGGCCCGCCGTCGCGAGCCGCCAGGTCGACCATCTCGGCCACGAGCGCGGCCGACGCCGAGACCCGGTCGGCATGCTGCTGGTAGTCCTCGGGCGAGATGTCCTCGTCCTTGCAGCGGCTGAACAGTGTCGCGAGCGCGGCCAGAAAACGCGTTGGGTCGCCCAGCGGACGGTACGCGTCCAGGTCGAATTCGAAGAGGTGCTCGCGCAGGAAGATGACGACCTCCGCCCGCGAAAGGACACGAACATCGGGCGGCAAGCCAAGCTCCAGGGCGTATTCCCGGATCAGGCTGTCCCCGAACGCGTGAAACGTGGAGATCGCGGTGTCCGTGTAGCCGTACGGCACCAGCTGGTCTACCCGGATGGCCATCTCCTCGGCGGCCTTGTCCGTGAATGTGAGCGCAAGGATCTCCGCGGGCCTCGCCCGGCGGGTGGCGATCAACCAGGCGATGCGCCGGGTGAGCACCTGGGTCTTGCCGGTCCCCGCGCCCGCCACGACCATCAGCGGCCCATCGCCGTGGGTCACGGCGCGAAGTTGATCCGGGTTGAGTCCGCCAAGAAGGTCCTGGAGTCCTGGCGACAGCGCGGTGGTGAGCGATGGGTCCATGACCGGGACCAGGTCCCGCCACGCGGGAATCTGCTCGAGCGGCGACGGGTCACGGCGACTGCGAAGCCGCGCCTGCCTCACGCGGACCTTTGGTGGTGCCAGATCGGCGCCCGACGGAGAGGTGATTGAAGGGGGCATGACCGAAGGATCGTGGCGCACCGTGCCACCTAGGGTGTCACGCCGTAGCCTGCGCGAGCGCCTCGATCTCCTCGGCCGACAGGCCGGCGTCGGAGCGACCACCCTTGATCGCCTTCGCGTAGACCCGTGTCCCCGCCCGGGCGTGCAGGCTGGACAGGATCCAGCCGTCGCCGGCGGCATCGAGCAGGGCCAGGGCAAAGCTCTGGTTGCCACCGGTTTCCTCGAACGGGTTGTAGCGAACCAGTCCCAGCCGTTGGAACGAGCGCCGTTGCGCCGCCTCCAGGATCGCCGTCCGAACCGCGATGCCCTCGAGTTCGCGCGCCAGGCCGTAGACCTTCTCGAGGTGCGCATCGAGGATGGCTTCGAGGCTCCGCCCCTCGGCCCCCCGCGTGATCCCCCGAATGCGAGCGTCTAGCGCCCGCGTTCTGCGCCAGAGCAGGAGAGAAGCGACCACGAGCACGACGACGGCGCCGCCAAGTCCGACGACGATCGCGCCGAGATTGGGCTGAATGAACGCGTCGAGATCGATCTGATGGTCCTCCGCAGGCGATCCCGAGTCTAGCAGGCAGGCATTTCATCGCGCCTCACCGGGTGAACGACCCAGCTCGTCCGCGGCCGGTGCTATCCTCTCCCCTCGAACGACCAAACCGCGCCGTCCGACGGATGGTAGACCCCTCACCCGCAGCTTCGATGGAGGCCCTCGACCACACATGGCCAAGCGAGCCAGGGGCACGATGACCCGACCCGGCCAGCGCCCGCCGACGGCGCGACCGGCCAACCGACCAGCCGCGACCCCCGCATCGAAGGTACCGACTCCAGCGTCGGCCGTCCTCCCGGCATCCTTGACCGCCGGTGAAGAGGCCAGAGCATCGCAAATCGAGGCGGTCATCGTCGCCCAGGAGCGCCAGGCCGAGGGAGTCCGCCGCAGTCGAGCGCAACGTGGCGCGAGCGAGCCGGTCGTCCGCTCGAGTTCACCGTTGGGCGCTGCCGCCGCGAACGAATACGCTTACGTAGCGCGTGACGTGCGACGGGTCGCCAAGGTCGGTGGATCATTGGTCGGCCTGCTGGTGATCCTATGGGTGGTCACCCGGCTCAGCGGAGCCGCCGTCTAACCCGAAGTCCAGCAAGCGGGGCCATCCGTCGCGCGCCACGCGGTCTTCTGCCCCAGAACGCGATTCGAGGTAGCCGATGGCTGATTCCGCAGTTGCACGCGAGCTTGCGCGCGCACATCTGGATGGCACGGTCGTTGACGCGAGTCATCGTGATTACGATCGTCTTCGTCGCGTCTACAACGCCGTCATCGAACGCCGGCCTGGCGCGATCGTGCAGGCTGCGACGGCGAGCGATGTCCAGAAGGTCGTGAGCATCGCGGCAGATTCCGGGTTGCCTCTCGCCGTGCGGTGCGGCGGCCACAGCTTCGCGGGCCTCGGCACCTGCGACGACGGCATCGTCTGCGATCTGTCACGGATGAACGCCGTGCTCGTCGATCCGCAGACCAGAGCCGTCGACGTCGGCGGGGGCGCTCTGCTCGGCGACGTCGACGCAGCGGGCGAGCGGTACGGCCTGGTGACACCGGCCGGTGTGGTGTCGCACACGGGTGTCGGGGGCCTGACGCTTGGAGGCGGCATGGGGTATCTCAGCCGGCGCTTCGGGCTCACGATCGACAATCTGATCGAAGCCGATATCGTCACGGCAGACGGTAGACTCTCGCGCGTCGACGCGGATGAACAACCCGAGCTGTTCTGGGCGATCCGCGGCGGCGGCGGCAACTTCGGCGTCGTCACCAGGTTCAAGTTCCGCATGCACGATCTCGGGCCGGTAACGATCAGGGGCTGGACCTATCCGGCCGCTGCCACTGCGGAGACGCTGACGCGATATCGCGACGCGGCGGCGAATGCGCCCCGCGAGCTGACCACGGCCTTCATCGTCACGGCGGACGAATTGCTCCTCCGAGTCATCTGGACCGGGTCGACGGTCGGCGCGGAGGCGGCGTTGGATCGCTTTGCGTTCCCGGGGGGGGTCCGGGATCCCAGGGTGGATATGACCTTCGTGGAACTGCAGCGCGCGAGCGACGAACTCCTGCCCTGGGGTCGGCGGTATTACTCCAAGGGCGGGTTCCTTGCCGCGATGGACGGCCGGGTCATCGAAGTCATCGCGGACTCGCTCAGGGAGACTCCTGTCCCTGGGCTCGAGGTCTATTGCCTGCAGCTGGGCGGCGCCGTCGGCGATGTCGATGAGGACGCAACGGCGTACTCCGGCAGGGCGGGCGCCTTCTATTGGATCTCCCAGGGTGTCTGGGACAGTCCGGAAGACGACGAGCGGGCCATCGGCTGGTGCCGCCGCACCGCCCGACGGCTTGGCGAACTCTCGATGGACGCCAACTACGTCAACGAACAGGCCGACACAGGCGTAGCGCCTAGCGCCTACGGCGAGTCGAAATATCGCCGCCTGGCGCAGCTCAAGTGGCGATACGACCCGACGAACGTGTTCCGCTTGAACCAGAACATCGAGCCGATCCGGGATTAGCGGGGTGGCGAACGCCCTAGACTGACCCCGATGCCGAGTCGACCACCAAAGGGCGCCAGACCCGAAGCCCTCTTCCAGCCACCGCCCGAGCGCCAGCCGCTCGCGGCCCGGATGCGGCCACGCTCGCTCAGGGAGTTCGTCGGCCAGGAGCATCTCGTCGGCGAGCGAGGTCCGCTGCGTCGTAGCATCGCCCGCGGCCATCTCGCTTCGCTCCTGGTGTGGGGACCGCCCGGGACCGGCAAGACGAGCCTCGCGCGGCTCCTCGCCGGTGAGATCGGCGCCCATTTCTCGAGCATGTCCGCCGTCATGTCCGGCGTCGTCGAGGTGCGGGCCACCATCGCCGAGGCGCAGGAACGACTCGCCCTGCACGGGAGCCGCACGATCTTGTTCCTCGACGAGATCCATCGATTCAACAAGGCCCAGCCGGACGCGCTGCTGCCGCATGTCAGGGACGGCACGGTCACGCTCATCGGAGCCACGACCGAGAATCCGTATTCCGTACAACTGTCACCGGTGGCCGCGTGACCGAGGAACGAGCTGAGGCGATCTTGGCCGCTGTCGCGGGCCTGCCGAGCCAAGGGCCACCCGACGTATTCGTTGCGCTCGTCTATTCCACCGCCGCGCTCGCCCAAGCTGAAGCAACCCTCGCCGATTGAGGATCTCGACTTTGAACTCAGAGGTTTCCGTGAATGATGACCGCCCTTCGGCGGCTGTTTGTTAAAATCATGGCATGGCACAGGATTTGAAATCGCTGGTGCAGGAGGTGCTGCGCGATGGCTTCGCAGTGAACCTTGGCGTTTCCGATGCGAGCGGCCCATGGATAGCGCCGGTGGTGTACGTCTTTGACGATGCCTTCAATCTGTATTGGATCTCGATCGCGGATTGCCAACACTCGCGCGCGATCGCCGAGAATCCGAATGTCGCTGCCGTCGTAATCGCGACACACGATACGGACAAGGAGCGCGCGCTCCAGATGAGCGGCAGGGCGATGCGGGTCGAGGGAGCGATGTTTGAGTTGGAGCAGCGCTTGCAGGCGAAGCGCGGCATGCCCGCTCCGCAGTCGCCGGGCGACATCCTCACCGACGGCTACGAGTGGTACAAGTTTACCCCAGACCGTTTCGAAATCACCTACAACACGCTTTTCGGCTACGACCGGCAGACGTACAAACCCAACCCATGACGCATTTCGAATAGCGAAGTGGCGCCAAGGGGCTTGCTTACCAACTCGATTCCTTGGAGTTCATGTTGCAGGAAGCTCCGGCGAGGAAGCAGTCGTGAATGCTTCCAGTAGGAATGGTTCGTGATCCACTTCGGGTCCGCCTTGTACGCCAGGTCCCGCAGAGCGCGCTTGCGACCTCCGGGGCTGAGTTTGGGGTCGGACTCCGCGTCGGCGATGGCGGCTCGGTGGGCGGCAACCTTAGGCGCGTCGTCCGCAGTCTTGAGGCCGATCTGGATGATGTGGCCCGCTGTTGCCATCCATCCGTCCGCGTTGAGGATCACAAACACTCCGACGCCCGTTTCGACACCCCTGACCAGCGTTTGGTCGAGATGATCACGGGAAATGTGAACTGCTGAGCAATCTCGATCCCGGAGGCGAACACGATGGAGCGGCTACCGGACCGTGCGTTCGGACCCTACCCGGGCGACGCGTTCGTGATGGTCGAGGTCGTTCTTCGATGCCGTATACGTCCGGGGGCCGCTGACAAACCGATCCTTCTGCTCGTGAGCGTCGATCGGTGAAGGGGCGAAGCCAGCAGACGGAACCCACGGCGCAAGTTCGGTCTTGGCCGCCTGAGCCTCCGAGCGAGCCCACGCCTCGCTAACGTCGATCATGGCGATCCTCCGCTTCGGTACACAGCGTTAACGCCGGGTGCGGAGTGTACGTCCTCAACCCGCCGCTCGCGTCTCACAGGCTCGAATTCGCGGTGCGCGAACGCCGCACGTGAGTGATCGCCCGTAGACTGGCCTCGATGCCAAGCCGACCACCACGCGGCGCCAAGCCCGAACCCCTGTTCCAGCCGCCACCCGGAGCACAGCCGCTCGCTGCCCGGATGCGACCGCGGTCGTTGGACGAGTTCGTCGGGCAGGAGCACCTTGTCGGCGAGCGCGGGCCCCTGCGCCGGTCGCTCGCCCGGGGCCATCTCGGCTCGCTGATCCTGTGGGGTGCGCCCGGCACGGGCAAGACAACGCTTGCGCGCCTTTTCGCCGACGCGATCGGCGCTCAGATGATCGCGATATCGGCCGTCTCGGCCGGAGTGGCCGAGGTCCGCGGGGCCGTTGCGGAGGCTCAGGAACGGCTGGCGCTAAACGGGCAGCGGACCATCCTCTTCATTGACGAGGTTCACCGCTTCAACAAGGGCCAGCAGGACGCCCTGCTTCCATACGTGGAAGACGGAACAGTGATCGTGACTGCAACTACAACCGAGAACCCCTACTTCGAAGTCAACGCCGCGCTCCTCTCGAGGATGCGCGTCTGGCGCCTCGAGCCGTTGATCGATGACGACGTGGC
>JANNQZ010000073.1:0-22239 GCA_031401015.1 Chloroflexota bacterium
GAGTCGCCGATCCCGGGCGAGGCCCTGAACCCGGACCTACTGGTCCTGGATCTGATCTATGCCCGGACGCGACTCCTTCGCGACGCCTCGAGTGCCGGATGCACGGTGGCGGATGGTGAGCTGATGCTGCTGCACCAGGGCGCGGCCGCGTTCACGCTGTGGACCGGTCAGTCCGCACCGCTCGAATTGATGCAGCAGCGGCTCGCCGAGGCCCGGGCCGGGGGCCTGCGATCCGCGGAAGGCGAACCGGCCGGCGGCACCGCTGGCTTGCCCGGCTCGGCCGGTTGACGACAGCCCCCCAATCGGAGCACGACGCCAACGATGGGTGCCTTCCGCTTCCTGACCGCCGGTGAATCGCACGGCCCATCGCTCGGGGTCACGATCGAGGGCGTCCCAGCGGGTTTGCACGTCACCGCCGACGGGATCGCCGTCGACCTGGCTCGCCGCCAGCGCGGGTATGGTCGCGGGGCTCGCCAGACGATCGAACAGGATCGC
Source organism: Chloroflexota bacterium (assembly GCA_031401015.1). GTDB lineage: Bacteria > Chloroflexota > Limnocylindria > Limnocylindrales > CSP1-4 > SPCO01. Next base: position 496 of record JANNQZ010000073.1, read on the forward strand.
GCGGAAATCCTTGGCGGCGTCCGCCATGGGTTGACCCTCGGGTCGCCGATCCTGCTGTTGGTCCGCAACCGCGACTGGGAGAATTGGACCCAGGTGATGTCCGTCGAGCCGCTCGACGAGGCGGCCGCCGACGCCTTGTTTACGGCGGCCGCCGACGGAAACAAGAAGGCGACGCCGGTGACCAAGGTGCGCCCCGGGCACGCCGATCTAGCGGGCGCGCTCAAGTACGGCTTCAACGATGTGCGCAACGTTTTGGAGCGGGCCTCGGCGCGGGAGACGGCGGCGCGCGTCGCAGCCGGAGGCGTGGCCCGTGCGTTCCTGCGCGAGTTCGGGATCGAGACCTGGTCGTTCACCGCAGAGGTCGGCGGTGTGAGCGTCGATCCGGCGGCGTGCTCACGCACGCGTAACGAAGCGGACGCATCCCCGCTGCGCTGCCCGGACCCGGCCGCGGAGGAGCGGATGATCGCCCGGATCGACAAGGCGCGATCCAATGGCGACACGGTGGGTGGCGTGTTCGAGGTGGTGGTACACGGCCTGCCGATCGGGCTCGGATCGTACGTGCATTGGGACCGCCGCCTTGACGCGGCGCTCGCCGCGGCGGTGATGAGTATCAACATCGTCAAGGGCGTTGAATTCGGACTGGGATTCGAGCAGACCCGGCGGTTCGGGTCGAGCGTGCACGACATCATCGAGGGCCGCACGGGAGAGGGCCAGTGGGTCCACCGGTCCAACAACGCCGGCGGCCTGACCGGCGGCGTCACCAACGGCGAGCCGCTCGTGGTTCGTGGGGCGGTGAAGCCAATCTCGACGCTGGCGCGGCCGCTCCCCTCGGCCGACCTGATCAGCGGCGAAGCGGTGGACAAGGCCCACTACGAGCGCAGCGACATCAGCGTGGTGCCGGCCGCGGGGATCGTCGCCGAGTCCATGGTGATGCTGACCCTCGCTTCGTTCGTGCTTGAGAAGTTCGGCGGTGACACGCTCGAGGACGTGCGCGCGAGCCTGGAGCGGTACCGCGCCCGCATCGCGACGGCGCCCGATGCCCCGGTCGCTGGCGGGCGATCCCGGGACGGTGCCGCCGCGCCGGGCGGGCTGACCGGGACAGGTGAGGCCGGCTCGGGCGGAGACGACTGAGGCGGCCATGGACGTCGTACTCGTCGGGTTGCCTGGGAGCGGCAAGAGCGTGATCGGCAAACGCCTCGCCCAGCGTCGCGGGGCTACCTTCGTGGACCTCGATGAGCGCATCGAGTCGGCGACCGGCCGCGCGATTCCCGAGATCTTTTCCGATGAAGGGGAGCCGGCGTTCCGGGCGCACGAGCGACGGGCGATCGCCGAACTTGGGCCGGCCGACGCGGGATCCGACGTTCGACGGGTGATCGCCACGGGCGGCGGTGCCGTCGTGGATCCGCGCAACCGGTGGGCGCTCTATCGCGGTCGGGCAACGGTCTGGCTCGACGGCCGGCCGGAGGTCCTCGCCCAACGCCTGCGACGCTCGCCCAACGTGCGACCCCTGGTCAGCGATCGTAACCCGATCGGGACCATCCGCGATCTGGCCGCTCGGCGCGAACGGTTCTACGCCGCCGCCCAGGTCCACCAGACGGGGGTCGCGGAGGTTCACGGCGTTGTTGACTCGGTCAACGCCAGCCTGCCGGCGGCGGACGCGGTGCGCACGGGCGGTACGAGCCTGCTGCGGGCGTCCACGCCGATCGGCCGAATTATCCTTGGAGAAGGCGTGCTGGTCGAGGCACTGGCCGCCGAGTTGACGGCGATGCGTGCCCCGCGGGCGATCCTGATCAGCGAACCGGGTGCCTGGCAAGCCGTCGGTGAGGCCGCCGCCGCCGGATTGCGCGAACGCGGCTGGACCGTGGCCACGCTGATGCTGCCGCAGGGCGAGGCTGCCAAGCAGCTGAGTGTCATTGAAATGGCCGCCGGCGAGCTCGCCGAGCTGCGGGCTGAGCGCTCCGAACCACTCGTGGCCATCGGGGGTGGCGCGCTGGGCGATGCGGTCGGCTTCCTGGCGGCCACGTGGCTGCGGGGGGTGCCGTTCGTCCAGGTTCCCACGACGCTCGTCGCCCAGATCGACTCGGCGATCGGTGGCAAGACCGGGGTGGACCTGGCGGCCGGCAAGAACCTGGTCGGGGCGTTTCACCAGCCGGTCGCCATCATCATCGACGTCGCGGCCCTGCGGACGCTCCCCGAGCGCCAGATTCGGGCCGCCCTGGCAGAGGCCGTCAAGATGGCAGCCCTCGGAGATGAACGGCTGTTCGAGCTGCTCGAGACGCACGGGACGGCGATCGCGCGGGGTGACTCGGCTGCCTTCGAGTCGGGTGCGGTCGCGGAGCTGGTCGAGCGCGCCGGCTGGGCCAAGGTGGAGGTCGTCATGGCCGATGAGTGCGAGCGCGGAACGACCGGCGGGCGGATTGCCCTGAACCTGGGCCACTCGCTCGGCCACGCGGTCGAGGCAGCGGCCGGGTTCGGCGGACTGCTCCACGGTGAGGCCGTGGCCTATGGGCTGCGGGCGGCGACGCGGATCGGCGTCGAAGTCGGCGTCACGCCGCGGGAGCGCGCGGACCGGATCGGGCAGCTCCTCGATGTGCTGGGGCTCGCGCGGGACTTGCTCCCCTACTCGCTCGAAACGGTCCTCGGCCATCTGGCCACAGACAAGAAGCACGCCGGTGGGCGCCTGCGCTGGGTGCTCCCGACCAGCGACGGGATCGTCGTGCGGGACGACATCGAACCGGTAATCGTGCATGACGCCGCGATGGCCATGCTCGGCGCCGGGAGCCTTCGATGACCCCCGTCCTGGTGCTTGAGGGGCCGAATCTCAACCTCGTCGGCACACGCGAATCGGAGATCTATGGGCGCGACACGCTCGAGGAGATCCACCTCGGGATTTCTGCGCGGGCCGCCGCACTTGGCCTCGACGTCGACTTCTTCCAATCGAATCACGAGGGTGCGCTGATCGACCGGCTGCATCAGCGCGACTTCGACGTCGCCATCGTCAACGCCGGCGGGCTCACCCATACGAGCGTGTCCCTGCGCGACGCGTTGCTCGCCGTCCAGCGGCCATTTATCGAGGTGCATCTGTCGGACCCGTCGAAGCGGGAGACCTTCCGGTCGGTCAATTTCCTCCACGACGTCGCCCTCGAATCGATCGTGGGGCTGGGGGCACGTGGGTATCATCTCGCCCTCGAATCGATCGCGCGCCGGTTTGGTGTCGAATCATGACGAAGCGAGCGCCGGAGACGGCCGAGTTACATCGCATCCGGAAACGGATCGATGCGCTGGATCGCCGAATCGTGGCGCTGCTCAATGAACGGGCCGAACTGGCTCGCGACGCGGGTATGGCGAAGGCCGCGATGGGCCGGCGAACGATTCGTGACGCCGAGCGCGAACGAGAAGTCCTTCTCCGAGTCACGATCGCCAACGAGGGACCGCTGGCCCAGGCCGACCTGCTGGCGCTCTACCGGCGGCTCATGGCGGCGACACGGGCGCTTGAAGCCCGCGACCGCGATCGCGCAGGAGAACGGGACGACGACGTCGACTGACTCGGCGACCCTCCCGGGTGGCATCGGCGCCGGTGGCGCTGGCGCGCGGCGGTACACGTTGCTTGCCGTATTCACGTCGGATGCATAATCGGTCGGGGGTGGAGTCCACTGCGGGCGCGGCGACCGAAGCGACCATTGCGGCGTCCGCGGCGAGCGTTGCGGATTTCCGGGTAGCGATCGATGCGGATGGCTGGACCCGGTTCGCGCCGGCCCCGACGGGCTACCTCCATCTCGGGCACGTGGCAAATGCCATCTGGGTCTGGGGCCTGGCGGCGTTGACCGGGTCACGAGTACTCCTGCGGATCGAGGACCACGATCGCGAGCGGAGCCGGCCCGAGTACGATGCCGCGATCCTCGAGGACCTCCAATGGCTGGGGTTCGTGCCCGATGCGGGGCCGGTCCGTCAGCGTGAATCCTCGGCACCGTACGACGCCGCGCTGGAACGGCTACGAGCCACCGGCCTCGTCTACGCCTGTGACTGCACCCGATCGACGTTCGCAGCATGGGCGGCCGAACGCGGAGTGGCGTGGCGGGGGCCGGGTTGTCCGGGCGCTTGCCGCCACCGGGACCTGCATGAGGGCGACGAACTGGCCCTGCGGGTGGAACTGGGCTCGGCCGGGGACACCGAGCCGTGGCACGACCGGCGCCTCGGGCGACAGATCGGAGAGCCGGCCGCCTCGGGTGATCTGACGATTCGCGACCGCCATGGAAACTGGACGTACGGGTTCGCGGTTGTTGTCGACGACCTGCGGCAGGCCATCTCGTTGGTGGTGCGCGGTGAAGACCTGCTCGAGGCGACGCCGGCCCAGATTCGGCTGGGTCGGTTGCTGGGTCGCGCCAAGCCTCCCGCCTTCGCACATCACCCGCTGATCCGCAAACCCGGCGGCGCCAAGCTCTCCAAGGCCGATGGCGACACGGGCATCCGCGGGCTGCGCGCGGCCGGTCATCGGCCATCGGCCGTGATTGGTGCCGCTGCTGCGGCGGTCGCGTTGGTCCCGAATGGACATCCGCTCGACGCCTCCAATGTGGGGGGTCTGTTCGAGGGCTGATCGCCGCCAGGTCGCGGACATGAACAACGTGTCACATGGCCCGTCGATATGCGTCCCAGCGGCTATAGACGGGCGCCAACAGGCAGCGCATTGTGTCGAAGCTGCCGGGCCCCATAGCCCAGGATGACGAGTTGACATGGACGGATCTGGGATCGGACCTCACGATGGCATCGACTCGCGGCGTCGCGGGCCCCTGCTCGCGCTCGGGGGAGTTGGCCTGAGCGTCATCCTCATCGCGGTCGCCGTCTGGTCGTCGGGGCCGGTGAACCCCAGCCCGAGCCCGGCGCCGCAGTCGCCACAAAGCACATCGATCGCATTGCCGTCCACGCCCCCGGCTGCCTCGGCGCCGACGCCGACCCCTGTGCCGACCATGCCCCTCGATCCGAGTGCCCCATGGGGCGAGCTGGTCGTTCCAGCGATCGAGACCGTCGCCACGCTGACGGCCACGAAGATGGCTCGGAACGGGGTTGCGGCCGACACCACGTTCACGCTGGTGGGAGTCGGCGCGGACGACCCACTGGCGCTCGCGCAATCCATCGATGTGACGCCAGCCATTGACCTGGGGATCAGTGCCGACACCACGGATCGAACTGTCACGCTCAGGCCGGCAGCGCCGCTTCGACCAGGCCAGCTCTACCGCTTCACGCTCCGCGCGCCTGACGGCTCGATCTCCGGCTCCTGGGCGTTCCAGGCGCAGTCGCCACTCCGCGTGGTCACGACGCTGCCCTACAACCAGGCCACGGACGTGCCCATGACCACCGGGGTCGAGTTCACCTTCGACCAGGACGGCGCGGTCGACGCGGCCTCGCACTTTTCCATTGAACCGGAGGTCAAGGGGCGCTTCGAGCAGCACGGCCGGACGTTCGTCTTCGTACCCGCGCACCTGGAGCCGGCGACGTTGTACACGGTGACCCTGCGTCGTGGCGTCCGCTTGGAGGGGTCCGACCTGGCGCTCGAGGACGATGTCGTCGTCCGATTCGAGACCGCGCTTGCGACCGATGCGACTGAATCGTCGGCCTCCTACCAATTCAGCCCAACGATGGAATGGCGCCCGGGGGAGCGGCCGATCACGACCGTCTGGATCTCATCGTCCTCACCGGACGATCAGGTGCAACAGGCGGTTGCCAAGCGCCCGTTCCGCGTCACGGTCTATGGTCTCGCCTCTGAGCGCGCCGGCCTGGATGCCATCCGGATCCTGACTGAGGCACCGGATTGGGCTCGCAGGTCCGCGCGATCAGTCGCGCCCACGGGCCTCGCACGAGTCATGTCGTTCAGCGCCACACCCCAGGGCGACCCCAACTCGGGTCAGTGGATCCGGTTCCCCACGCCGCTCCCGCGGGGCTGGTACCTCGTCGAGGGGCCACGAACGCCAGGCGCGGGCCAGATGGTCCTCCAGATCACCGACGTGGCCGGCTACGTGGCCGCTGCGCAGGACAGGCTGCTCGTCTGGGCCAACGATATCGCCTCTGGCGCGCCGCTCGACGGGGCAACGGTCGAGGTCGATGGCGGCAACTCGATCGGTCAGACCGATTCGGATGGACTGCTGGTCACCGCGACGCCATCGGCAATCCTGGATGCAACAACCGGCTCCGGCGTTCTCGCGGAGCGGCCGTTCATGGCGATCCGCGCGGGCGGCGGCCGCTCACTCGTGATCGCGGTCGGTCTCTCCGGCCAGGGGAGAGCCTACTCAGACCCGGCGCAGGACCGCTTCTGGCGCTTCACGGCCACAGACCGGCAGGTCTACCGCCAGAGCGACACGGTCAACATCTGGGGGTTCGTTCGCGACCGGGAGGACGGTCAGGTGCCGCAGGACCTCGAGCTGCGGCTCACGTCCGGCTGGAGCTATACCGGGACTGACGACGCTCCCGCGATCTCGACCCAGGCGGTCCAGCCGAACGCAACCGGCGCGTTCGCGGAGAGCATCCGGTTCAGCGACCTGCCCTACGGCTCGTACAGCCTGCAGCTCTGGTCAGGCGAGAACCGGATCGCTGACAACTGGTTCACCGTTGACCTGATCCGCAAGCCGAGCTACCAGATCGCGCTGGAGACTGACCGCCACGTGCTCCTCGCCGGCGACCCCGTCAGCCTGACCGCCACGGCGACCTTCTTCGACGGAACCGTCGTTCCGGGCGTGCAGCTCACGGCACACCTGTTCGGCGAGCAGGCGATCACCACCGACCGCGCGGGCGTCGCCACCACCACCGCCAAGGCGACCACGAACGCGTGGGCCGAGGACTGGCCGTACACCGCGGTCGAGACGACGCGCGCAGAGGAAGGCCAGATCAGCGACGGCACGAGCCTCCTGGTCTTCCCGGCCAGCGTCAGGCTGACGGGCGAAGGCACGATCGATGGGGGCCAAGTCACGGTGACAGGGTCGCTCCACGAGATCGCAATCGACAGGCTCGAACGGGCCTGGGAGACCGAGATCTGGACCAAGGTCGACTGGAATGGTCCGGCCGTCGCTGGAGCCCAGGTCACGGCGGCAATCACGGAACTCGTGCCCGTTCGCGAGAGAGGCCGTCAGATCTACGACTTCATCACCAAACAGGTTGTGACCACGTATTCATACCGGATGGACCGGGTCGCGAGGGGGACCGAGACGATGACCAGCGCACCGGATGGCTCGTTCCGCCTCACTGTCGCCGCGATCAAGGATCACGACTACGAGGTTGTCCTCTCGGCGACCGACCCACAGGGCAGGACGACCCGAACGAGCGTCTACGCGGGCGTCGCCCGGCCGACCGAGATCGGGTCGTTGATGCCGTTTCTCGAGCGCAGGTGCGGTCCCGAAGGCAAGCTTCCGCACGAATGGGCCGGCTATGCGATCGGCGATCGCCTGTGTATCACCGCCCGCGACGTTCGCGGCGACCTACCGTCCAGCGCCACAAATCGCTACCTGTTCTTCACGGCCCAGCGCGGCCTGCGCGACGCAGTCGTCAGTTCAACCCCAACGTTCCAAGCGCGTTTCACGATCGCGGACGTCCCGAACCTTGAGATCCAGGGCGTCCGCTTCACCGGCCAGGCCATGGTCCCCATCGGCGCGTTCAACGCCTCGTTCTATACGACCGGGCGCGAGCTCGAGATCGAGCTGACGACCGATCGTGCGCGCTACGCCCCCCGCGAGACGGTCACGCTCGACGTCCGGACCACCGATCGGTCCGGCCAACCGGTCTCGGCGTCCGTCGTGCTGCGCGCTGTCGACGAGAAGCTCTTTGCCATCGGGGCCGCCTACGACGAGAACCCCCTGGGCAGCCTGTACCGCGAGGTCGGGACGGGGATGCTCTGGACGCACGCGTCTCACCCGCTGCCGACCGAAAGCTGGGGGTATGGCGACACGACTGGCGGTGGTGACGGTCGTTCGCAATTCGTGGACTCGGTCCTGTTCCGGCACGTCACGACCGACACGCAGGGGCGCGCCCAGGTCTCATTCAAGCTGTCCGATGACCTGACGTCCTGGCACGTGAGTGCCGATGCGATGACGTCGGTGCCATTGGCAGGATCCGCGTTCATCCTGGTTCCGGTCGGCTTGCCGTTCTTCGTCGAGGCCACGATCGCACCGGAGTACCTCGCCAGCGATCGGCCGATCATCCGGCTCCGGGCGTACGGTTCCGGCCTGAGCGAGGGCGATCCGGTGACCTTCACGGTGACCTCGGCATCGCTCCGGCTCACAGCCACGACCCTCCGGGGCACGGCATTCGAGGACGTCGCGGTGCCTCTCCCGAACCTGACGCTGGGTGACCACGCCATCACGATCGCCGCCTCGAGTGGCGCAGGCTTGACGGCGCTCTCGGACAGACTCACCCGACGCTTCAAGGTCATCGAGTCCCGGCTTGTCGAGACTCGGACGACGTACGCGCTATTGACTACGGGCGCAGTCCCCGAGGGCGGTCCCGGCTTCACGACGTACGTCTTCTCCGACGCGGGGCGGGGCCGCTACCTGTCAGTCCTCCAGGCGCTTGCCTGGTCTGGCGGACCAAGAGTCGATCAGGCGGTGGCCGCCTCGATGGCGCGCGACCTGCTTGTCGATGAATTCGACGTTGATCCTGACACGCTGCCAACCGCGACCTTCGATCCGGGCCGTTACCAGTCCTCCGGCATCGCGCTGCTCCCGTATTCCTCGACGGATCTCGGCTTGACCGCTCGAATGGCGCTGCTTGCGGGTGATCGGTTCAACCACGATGAGCTGGCCGGCTACCTGTACGGCACGCTCGAAGATGCCGCATCCACCCGGGAGCAACGGGTCCTGGCCTATGCCGGGCTCGCTGGCATCGGCGAACCCGTCCTCGCCACGCTCCAGGCGTACGCGGCGGATCCGGCGTTGACGATTCGCGAGCGTCTGTATGCGAGCCTTGGCCTGGCCGCCCTCGGTGATGGCGCGATGGCGCAGACCATCGAGCGCGACCTGCTGTCAGCCTATGGCCAGCGGCGCGGGCCGTGGATTCGCCTTCAAGTTGGAGTGTCGCTCGACGATACGGTTGAGGCGACATCGCTCTTGGCCCTGCTCGCTGCACAGCTCGGCGATCCGCTCGCCAACGACGCCGAGGCGTACGTCGACGCGAACCCGGCCATCGACGAGCTGCACAGCCTCCAGCAGGTCGCGTTCATCACCCGGATGCTCGATCGCACGCCATCGGCGCCCGGGCGGTTCGCGTACACGATCGACGGACAGCGGACGGTAGTCGACCTCGAACCGGGCGGGAGCTTCTCGCTTCGCCTGGTCGATTCGCAGCGCCGGACCCTCAGCCTGGAGCCCCTCGCTGGCCAGGTCGGCCTCGCGACGTCATGGCAGGTGCCGCTGCAGCGGGAGTCCGTGGCCCGCGACGCTGACCTCGAGCTCGTTCGAACCTACACGCCGTTCCCGACGATCCCGGACGACGCCATGGTCGAGGTTCGACTGACCGCGACGTTCGGTCCTCAGGTCGTGGCCGGCTGCCACGAGGTTAGCGACCTGGCGCCGTCCGGCCTTGCCCCCATGGAGTACTACCAGCGCTGGTCGTATGAAGACACATCGGCGCCCTCGTTCGTCTCGCCGTACGCGATCGACGGGCAGCGTGTCTCCTTCTGCGTCGGGCCATCGAAGGAGTCGCGAACGGTGAAGATGCGCTACTTCGCCCGAATCGTGACCGCCGGCACCTACACGTGGGAGTCAGCCGTTATCCAGTCGGTGACCGCACCCGAGAGCATCAACCTGACCACTTCTCGCGAGCTGACGATCCGCTGATGAGCCGCGGTTTGTGGTTTTGGGGTCGCCGAGCTTTGCGTGGAATGCCGCGTAAGCGAAGCGGTCGGCGGGCCCAGGCTGCCCGTCACCGTCCCCAGATCGCCCTCGTGGTCGCGGGTATCCTGTTCTGGGCATGCGGTGCGTCTCAACCGACGCCTTCCTCGACAGTGGTCCCGGAGCCGGCGGCGCCCACTATTTCTCCTGCCGTGTCGACCGGCACGGCCCCCGCGGTATCGCCCGCCACGCCGGCCCCCTCCATCGGGTCCACCGACCTATTCCTCGATCAGGTCGTCGTGACCGTGTCAGATCGGGTGCGGGTGCGCTCGGAACCGCGGGTCAGCGACGACTCCATCAGGTACGAGCCCGTGCTGCCGCTCGGTACTGAACTGACCGTTCTCGACGGACCGGTGAGTGCCTCGGGCTACACGTGGTACAAGGTCGCGCCGGTCTCGTTCGTCGGCCTCGAGGGCCCAGGCTACGGTTGGGTGGCGCTGGCCGGTACGGACGGCGAGCCGTGGATTGCCCTCACGGAGGCCACGATCGCGGTCGCCCAGAGCCCGACGGCTGCGACTCCCGGGACTGCCACCGACACGCTCACGTGGCAACGCGTGCCTACCGCGACCGCCATCGCCGGCGGGGGAAGTCGAGGCCTGAAACTGCGATACCTCGCGACGGTGCCCGGCGGCTTCCTCGCCGTCGGCGGGGACGTTCGAGGCGCCGTGGTCCTCAGCTCGGCGGACGGCGTCCAGTGGGCCAGGGCCCTCGACAATGCCGCATTCGACGGCGCGTCCGTCAGGGCGATCGCGGGGCAGGGAGGGCTGACCGTGGCGGTCGGCACCCGCAGCGGCTCGGCGCGGGGCTTGCTGTGGACCACGGCTGACGGCCTCACGTGGCGAGATGGCGGTTCGGCCTTCGCCGGCAACATCGAGGTCGTCGGTGTCGCGGCCGGAGCCGGCTCGTTCGCGGTCGCGGGAAGCTTCCGGACCCGGCTTGATGCGGCGGGGCTTCGTCGACTCGTCGGGGCGGCCTGGACGTCGGCCGACGGCCATTCGTGGGATCGGTTCGTCATGCCCGCCGACCCCGACGTCGGCGACTTCCGGCTCACGTACCTCACCTTCGCTGGGTCCCGCTTCGTCGCCCTCGGGCGCTCGTCAGACATTGAGGCCCACCCGGGGATGCTCGTCTGGAGCTCGACCGACGGACGGGAGTGGCGGCGGGGGCAGGACATCCCGGTCGGCCGCGACGGGTCGATCGCCGATATCGCCCTGGGTCCGACCGGCGCCCTGATCGCGGTGGGCTGGGCCACCGCCACGCCTGCCCATGCCGCGGCGTTCACCTCGCCGGACGGACTTCTCTGGACCCCGGTCCAAGACGGACCGATCTTCGCGGGCGCCGTCATGCGCGGGCTCGCCTGCGACGAGCGGCATTGTCTCGCGGTCGGTCAATCCGCCGGTGCCTCGCCGTCCAACGCCGCCGTATGGACCACGGTCGACGGCGTCGCCTGGTCGCGGATCGACACGATGTCCGCGCTGGGGGACGTCGGGATGGCTGACGTCGCGCTCACCGATCAGGGCTCGGTCGCGATCGGTTGGGCGGTCTCGCTGTACGAGGGCACCCCCTACATCGACAACGCGGCGTTCTGGATCACGCCGCCAGTCGCCCTTCCCGCTGCGATCCAGCCGCCGGCGGTTGCGACGATCGCCGGTCACTGGGAGACCCTCCCCCCGATGACGACGCCGCGGATCTATCCGGTGGGAACGGCCGGGAGAGACGGCCGCATCTATGTGTTCGGCGGCAAGACGCGGCCCGGTGGGACGGGCACGCCGATCCAGACGAGCTCGGTCGAGATCTTCGACCCCGAGACTAACGCCTGGTCGCCCGGGACACCGATCCCCGGACCCGGGAGGCTTCGCTCGGTCGCCGTGACCGCGGCGGACGGTCGGATCTTCCTGTTCCACAGGCCAAGCCACGCTGTGCTCGTCTACGACCCGGCCCGGTCGACCTGGGCCACAGGGCCCTCGGTTCCTGCTGGAACGTATTTCTACGGGGCAGTGGCGGGGCCCGGCCGGCTCCTGTCCGTGGTCACGTGGAAAGGCTCAACCCTCTGGCTCTACACGCTCGACCCCGTCACGGGGCGCTGGCGCAGCCGCGGTGCCATCAGCGGAGTTCCGGTCGGGGTTCCGGTCGCCTCCGGAGCGAACGGGCTGCTCTACGGCGCCTCGAGCTCCCGAGCGTGGGCGATCGATCCGGCCGCTAGAAGGTCAAGCGCACTGAGCGCGACGCCCGAGTTCGCCGACTTCACGTCGGCGGCGGCGGGCCCGGGTGGCCTCATCTGGGTAGTCGGTGCGGCCTACCTCCATCCGTCGGGCGTTCGCCGGGCTGAGTGGTCGCGTCCTGTCGTCGAAGCCTACGATCCGGCGACGGACACGTGGCTCGGGGCGCCGCGGCCGGCTGTCTTGCGGTGGTGGCATGCGGTCGCCGGGACCAGCGATCGGCTGTACGTCGTCGGCGGCAGCACCGGGACGTACAGCGCTGCGGTCGAGGCGTTCGTCGTGGACTAGGTTTGCCACGAGCAGCATCTGCTCGAGGACCTGTCGAGGCCACGGCCTGAGCCCCGGGATCGGATCACCGGCGTTCGCCGCTTCGGTCACGAAGGCGATTCTTGCGAGAGGTTGATCGGCGCTCTGGCGCGCCCCGCCCGATCCGGTTCCCGGACCCAGAGGAGCGGGATCATGCCGCACAAGAGGTAGACGACGGCGAGGATGAACGCGGCGCGTGGGCCATTGCCGGGGGTGGCCCTGTCCATGGCGTCGAGGAGCGGGCCACCGGTGGCGATGGCGAAGATCCCGGCGGTCGCGGTGGCCACGTTCGAGATGCCCATGTAGCGGCCACCCGAGGCACTTGGGACAACCGAGGTCAGCAGGGCCCAGTCAACCGAGAGGAAAGAACCGAGGCCGGTGCCGAACAGGCCAGCGCCGAGGACCGCAACCACGAAGGAATCTCGCGGTGCGATGGCGCACAGGGCCATGCCGAGCGCGGCGATCGCGCAGGCGGCCCAGACGACCGGCTTGCGACCGACCCGGTCGCCGATCCGTCCGGCTGGGATGACAGCCACGAGGTTACCGGCGATCACCGCGACGAGGATGGCCATGTTCGGGCCGAACGTCTCATCAAGGCGCAGACCAAAGGTGCGGGTCAGGTAGAGGGTCGAGAAGTTGATGAGCATCGTGCCGCCCATCAGGATCAGCAGACGCGAGACAACGATCAGGATGAAGTTGCGCTCGCGGAGAATGTCGGCACTCCACGCCTCACGGGCGATCGCGAGGTAGGAGCGGCCGCCGCGCGGTTTCGCCGGCGGTCCGCTCGGGACTCGCAGGACGACGCCGAACATGGTGATGAACTCCACGGCGCCCAGACCGAGCAGGCCGAGGGTGAAGTTTCCGGTGGCCACGGCGGCGGCGGCGATTCCGAAGCCGACCACGTTGCCGAGCACCGAGAAGAGTCCGACGAGTGAGGAGGCAATCCCCGTCTGCTCGTCCGGAATAAGGTCAGGGATGTAGCCCTGGAACGGGCCCTGGGCCATGTTGGCGCTGATTTGGAGCAGGACGATGAAGGCCGCGATCGAGACCAGTTCGTTCGAAAGGGCGATCCCGGCAAGGAAGACGAGATCGAGCACGGAGCCGACCACGATGTACGGCTTGCGCCGGCCCCATCGCGACACGGTGTAGTCGCTGATCGTGCCGATCGTCGGTTGGACAAGAGCGGCGATCAGGGCGCCGGCGACGGTGAGCTGGAAGAGCGTCGTGGCAACCGAATCGCGGGCCACTCCCAGCGTGGACGCCGGGTCCTCCATCCGCCCGGTCAGGATTTGGTTCAGCCCGATGAAGACCGACGACAACCCGAGCCAGTAGAGGCTGATCCGGATCAGTGAACCGTTCGAGAGGCGGGTCTTCGGCGGACCGATGGTTGTGACGGGTGATGTCGATTCATGGCCCATCGGGCGATCCTTTCCGTGATGGGGCGACGGTCGTCGCGAGCTGCAGCCCGGGAAGGACGGGGGTGATCGGGGGAATGACGACGGGCAGCCCGTCGTCGTCGGGTGCCGCGGGGCGGACCGGCGAGTCGGACCAATCGTTGAAGAGATCAGAGAGCACCCGGCCGAGCGGCCAGCGGGGGGCGCCGGTCTCGGGCCAGTCGGCGACAAGCCCGAGCAGGGCCGCCCGAACGCGGGCGACAAAGTCGGCGTCGGTCTCGCCCAGGGCTATGGTGAGCGGGTCGCCGAAGCGGACCCGGACCGGCCGACGGAAGGCGATGTAGGAGGTGCCGTTGATCGCCATCGGCACGACTGGTGCACCGCTCCGCCGGGCGAACAGGGCGATCCCGCCCGAGAGCGGCTCGACCCGGCGCTCCCCGACATGGATCCGACCCTCCGCGGCGATCGCGAGCCGCCCGCCGGCAGCCAGGACCGCCTCGACCCGGCGCACGATGCCGACGAGGTCGCGCCGGTCGGGCCGGAATGGCAGGGCGACCCGGGTGGCAACGATGAGCCGGTTGCGCAGGCCGATCGACATGTCGACTTCCTTGGGGCCGAACAGATAGAGACGGGGCTTCGCCGGCAGTGAGGCAAAGACGACAAAGGGGTCGGTCCAGGACAGGTGATTGAAGGTGAGGATCGCGCCGCCGGCCGGGAGACGATCGCGGCCCTCGTAGCGCGGCCGCAAGTACGCACCGACGAACGCACGGCAGAGCGCGTGGAGCACGCGGATCCGGCGACTCGGGTGCGGGTTGAGGTCGAGCGCGGGCTCTGGCGCATCGGGGCGGGTCATCCGGCGAGGAGCCGCTCAACGGCCTTGGCCCGCTGGATCTTGAGGGTATGGGTGCGCGGAAAGTCGGGGTCCGGGTAGAAGCGGACGGCGCTGATCCGCTGGTGTTCGCCGAGACGCTTGTTCACGCGTTTGAGGGCATCGGTGAGGGCATCCTTCTCCGCGGCCGGGTCGTGATCACCAGAGCGCAAGGCGCGGCCGGCGATGACCATGACCTCGATCCGTCCGGGCGCAGCTTCAAAGGTCACGGGATCTGCGAAGCCCTCGACCGCGAGCGTCGCCTCGAGGTCCTCGGGAAAGACCTTCATCCCGTTGGGCAGGACGAACATCGTCCGTGTGCGCCCGATCAGGGTCAGGCAGCCGTCAGCCGCGAGCCGCCCAGCGTCGCCGGTCCGATAGAAGCCATCGGCGGTAAAAGCTTCGGCCGTGGCCGCGGGGTTGCGATCGTACCCGGCGCTCACGGCCGGGCCCGCGACCTGGATCTCTCCGTCGGCGGCGATCCGCAGTTGTGTGGGGACGACGGCGTAGCCGACCGTGCCGGCCGGTGCGCGGCCCGGGAAGGTCGTCGTGGCGAGCCCACACTCGGTCGTCCCGTAGCCCTGGACGACGACGAAGCCGAGGCGCTCATAGAAGCGCTGGAGGTCAGGCGGCAGGTAGGCCGCAGCGCTGACCACGTAGAGCAACTCCCCGCCGAACGAGCGGTGGATCCGGGCGAACAACCGGCGGCGCAGGCGGCGCGGCAGGAGGTCCGCGAGTTGCAGGGCCCGCTCGAGCTTCCACGCACCGCCGGGCGTCTTGGCCGCCTCGCGCCGGATCCGCTCGGCGAGCAGCTGGATGAGCTGCGGCACGCAGATAAGGACGCTCACCTTGCCCTCGGCCATCGCCGCGGCGAAGACATCAGGGCGCAGCGAACCGAGATACTCGACATGCCCGCCCACGGTGAGCATGTAGAAGAGGCCCCCGACCTGCTCCATGACGTGGGACAGCGGCAGGATGGAGATCATCTGGTGCGGGGCGTCCGGGACGACGAGACGCATTCGCTCGACCGAGGCGACGAGGTTGCCGTTCGTCACGAGCACCCCCTTCGGCGCGCCGGTCGTGCCCGAGGTGAAGACGACCTCCACGAGATCCGAGGGCTGTGGGTCGCCACGCTCCGCGAGGGCGGCCCGGCCGAGGGTCGTTGGCTCGGCGTCGAGGTCCCTGAGGACGATGTTGCGCAGCGGCCCGAGGGCCGGGACCGAGAGCTCGTCGATCGTCGCCCCGGGGGCGAGCAGCACGGCCTCCGGGCCCGACACTTCGATGATCCGCCCGATCGCCTCGGCGCTCATCCGCAGATCGAAGGGGATCAGGGTCACTCGCGCCTGCGCCGCGGCAAGGTAGAAGCTCGCCAATTCGGGTGATGGCGAGCCCTGCACCCCGAGGCGGGACCCGGCCGGCAGTGTGGCAGCGAGGTTAGCCGCCATCCGATGGACAAGCTCCCCCACCCCGGCGTAGGTCAGTGTCCGAGTCCGGGCTCGCGAGGGGCGATGTGAGAACAGCGGCGCACTGCCGTATGTCTGGAAGGCGCGCTCGGCTATCTCGGTGACCGTCGTCGGAGGAGCCGCCGGGGCTGAAGGCATGAGATCAGATACTCAACGCGATGACGGATTTGTCAACGGAGCGAACGAGTACGACGACGCGGAGGCTCCAGTAGGCCATGCGATCGCTCCCCTTTTGGCAGTTTGGCGCCGGGCGCCGGCCCTCGTTGAAGCGACCGAGCGCGATGGCGAGAGCGACGAGCTCGCACAGCCGGCGACGAGCCATGTGCAGAGGAGCGATCGCGCGAGGATTCTTAGCATTCGTGGCCCTTAAGGGTCGATAATCGTCGTGGTGTAGAGCACCGTGCTATCTGGCGCAATGGCGAGAATACTGGCCGACGAGGCGCCGCCCGGCTCCGGTTCGATGGCCAGGGCGTAGACGGTCCCGTCGGAACCGACGACGACCGACCAGAACTCCGCGCCCGGCCGGCGCAGCTCGACCGGCCAGCCGGGACGCACCCGGCCATCCGGGTCGACCGCGACGATGCTCCCGCCGACCGTCGTCCCGCGGGCTTGGAGCGGCAGGTACAGGGTGGCGTCCGAGCCTACCGCGGGTACAGCGAGCGAGGTGCAGTCGATTCCCACGCCGCGAGGTCCAGGATCACGACGTACGAGCGGCGTAGCTGGCTCGAATGGCCAGCCACGTATGGTCGCCAGGGATGAATCGAGCGCATAGACCGAAGTGTCGAGCTCGCTGTAGACGAACATCGTGCCGTCCTGGGCGATGAGCGGTGGCCTCGGCCTGGGCTGGCCGCACTCATAGGATCCATCCGAAAACACAACCACGCCGGTCGCGATCGGGAGCTCCGGCAAGCGGGCCGCAACGACCTCCCCGTGACCGTCGAAGGCCAGGACGCGGCTGGTGTTTCGACCGATCGAGGCGACGGTCAAGACGATCCGCCCGTCGGGCCCGAACGCAGGCTCGGATGCCAGGCCATCGAACGAAACCGGCCAACCTGCCGGGACGCCTCCGAAGCCCACGGCCAGGAGCTCCGACGTTGTCCCCGCGGGCGTGTTGGCATAGTGATGGACGACTGTGTAGGCGATCTCGTCCGGCCCCACGGCCGAGATATAGCAGCAATCGATCGGAACCTGCGCGCCGTTACGGATCGTTCCGTCCGCGGCAACCGTCACGATCAAGCCGCTGTCGGGTACGTAAGCCGTCAACGTGTCGCCGATGACCCGCTCCGATAATGCGTAGATGTGGAGATCGATCGGCCACGCCGGTAGCAGGCCGCCCATGGCATCGAATGCGAAGGCGCGCACGCCGCTCACCAGCTTGTCGCCGAGGTCGGCTGGCGCGCACACCAGGCGAACCGAGCCATCGTCGACCGGGAAGAGTTGCCGACAGGAGGTGGCGCCTTCGAGCAGGACGGGCCATCCGAGGCGTGCCCGACCGGTCGAGTCGAGCATTGCGAGGAGGACAGATCCACCGCTTGCCGGGATCGAGACGAACAGGGACCCACCCGGGCCCGGAGCCAGCTGGACCCGCTCCCCGACGGCTCGGGCCGATGCGCGGACCGGGAAGGCAGCCGAAACGGATGCCGGCGGCTCATCAATGACCGAGGGCGCCCCGACGTAGATCTCGACCGGGACCTGGCTCTGGGTCATCGAGCCGTCGCCGAGTTGGCCGGCGCTGTTGTCGCCCCAGCACTTGACCCGGTCGCCACTTATGAGCACGCACGTGTGGTAGGCGCCTACAGCAATCGCGCTGACACCGTGTGCCAAGCCCGAAACCTCGACCGGGGTGCCGCTGTGTCTGGTAGTGCCGTCGCCGAGCTGACCGGCCCAATTGGAGCCCCAGCACTTGACTCCACCGCCGATGATCAGCGCGCAGGTGTGGTCGCCGCCCGCGGCGATCGCGCTGACGCCGCTCGTGAGGCCCGAGACGTCGACGGGGATTCTGCTGTCCGTGGTCGTCCCGTTGCCGAGTTCACCGGAGCGGTTCCAGCCCCAGCACTTGACCCCACCGCCGCTCGTGAGCGCGCACGCGTGGAGGCCGCCAGCGGCGATCGCTACGACACCGCTGCCGAGGCCAGAGACATCTAGCGGGATGCTGCTGCTGGTCGTCGAGCCGTTCCCGAGTTGGCCATCCTCGGTGAAGCCCCAACAGTTGATACCGCCTCCGCTCGTCAGCGCGCAGGTATGGAGGCCACCAGCGGAAATGGCGCGGATCCCGATCGCCAGGCCCGACACGTCGACCGGGACGTTGCTGTCGGTGGTCGTGCCGTTTCCGAGCTGGCCGCCGTTGTTGGCTCCCCAACACTTGACTTCGCCGCCGCTCGTGAGGGCGCAGGTATGTCCGCCGCCAGCGGCGATGGCGGTAGCCCCGCTGCCAAGGCCCGAGACGTCGACCGGGACCGGGACGAGGCTGTCGGCATTCGTGCCACTGCCGAGCTTGCCAAATGAGTTGGCACCCCAGCACTTGACCCCACCGCCCGTCGTAAGCGCACAGGTCTGGCTGTCGCCCGTAGCGATCGCAGTGACACCACCTGCGAGACCGGAAACGTCCACCGGGGTGGTAGCCACCTCGGTCACCGCGCCGTTCCCGACCTGGCCGGCGGAGTTGGCGCCCCAGCACTTGACCCGCCCGCCGCTCATGAGCGCGCAGGTGTGGTCGGCGCCCGCCGCGATCGCCATGATCGCGGGACCCATGGGCGATGCTGTGGGGGGCGGGGTCGCGGCCAGTGGTGAAGACGAAGCCGGCCGCTCGGTCTGGGGCGCCGACGTGACCGGGGCCGGACTCGGAGCTGGCGCGCAGGAAACGACGAGCAGGCCCACGACGATCGTCGCTCCAACTCGCGACAGCCATGAGCGCATCCCAAGTCCTCCGGACAGTGCGCGGCTGCGACGCTCAGTCGGGGCCATTGTCACTTCGGCCTCGCGCACTCGGGAGCGCCGGGGCAGACGGCCGCTCGCCATGTTCCGGGAACTCTCGACCTGGAGTCTGCGCCAGTTCACTTTGGTGCCGGGTGGCGACGAACCCACCTCACCGCCGAACGAGGGTTTGCCACCGTCAGCTCGCCTCGTCGGGGAGCATCGGCCAGAGCGAGAAGGAGTAGACCGTCTTGCCGTCCGGTCCTCGGAAATAGACTCGCTGGACGACGCCGCCGTTGTCCGAGAGGCCAAGGACGGCCGCCTCGTCCGCCGACATGACCCGGCGCGGATATCCCCAGCCGGGATCCGGCGGCACGATGAAATCCTCTGGCCTGACGTCTGTCCAGGGCCACGGGACGATACCGACATCGCGCGGGTCCGGCAACAGGCCGCCCTCAATGAAGGGGGCCGCCTCGAGCAGGTCGCCCCAGTAGCGATCAGACTTCCAACTCTCTGTCGAGATGCCGGTTTCCCGGTCGAAGTTACGGAGGTAATCGACGAGTTCATACAGAGGACTATCACTGACGCCGTCGACGCGCTTGACAAGGTCGGCGGTGCGCACGGTAATGATCCCGGAAGGGAACCCGTCGATATCTCGGGTCTCATACCGCTCGCAGGCGTCGGCGAGCCCGCCCTCCGCGATGGCAAACCGCAGGAGCGCCTGGATCTGACCCTCACTGAGGTGGGCGATCTTGAACGGGTGGGCGCGGACGATCGGGCCCTCCGGAGGCGGCAATGCCGCACGATCATTCCGGAACACGACGGTCCCATCGCCAAAGAGCGTGAATTCGGGCCCCGGCTGGAACTGTTCTCCACCGAGATCACTGACCCCCACGTCAGGGCCAACGTCGTACCGAAGGACGACATCGGTCTGACCGGTCGCGTGGTCGATCCAGGTGATCGGCGTTCCAGTCGGCTTGATCGTGGCCGACGGGGCGACGAACTGTATCTCGACTGGGACGCCGCTGTCGCACGTGGTGCCGATCCCGAGCTGGCCGACGTAGTTGTCGCCCCAGCACTTGACCCCGCCGCCGCTCATGAGCGCGCAGGTGTGCCATTCGCCCGCAGCAATCCCAATGGCCGCAGTCGCGAGGCCCTCGACGTCGACCGGGACGAGGCTGACGGGCGTCGTGGTGCTGCCGAGCTGGCCGTGGTAGTTGCTGCCCCAGCACTTGACCCCGCCGCCGCTCATGAGCGCGCAGGTGTGGCGGCTCCCGGCGATCGCGGTGACCACGTTCGTGAGGCCCGCGACGTCGACCGGGACGCTGCTGTCGGTCGTCGAGCCGTTGCCGAGCTCGCCGACGTCGTTGGAGCCCCAGCACATGACCCCGCCGCCGCTCGTGAGCGCGCAGGTGTGGATGTAGCCCGCGGCGATCGCAGTGACCCCGCTCGCGAGACCCGAGACGTCAGTCGGGACGTTGCCGGCGTTGTAGCCCCAGCATTTGACCCCGCCGCCGTTTGTGAGCGCGCAGGCGTGGCTGCCGCCCGAGGAGATCGCGCTGATGCCGCTCGTGAGTCCGGAGACATCGACCGGGACGCTGCTGTCGGTCGTCGTGCCGTCGCCGAGCTGGCCCTGGTAGTTGGCGCCCCAGCACTTGACTACACCGCCGTTTGTGAGGACGCAGGTGTGGCCCTCCCCCACTGACATTGCCGTGACGCCGGTCGTCAGGCCCGCTACCTCAACCGGGAGCATGCCCCTTGTCGTCGTGTCGTTGCCGTGTCCGCCCCAGCACTTGACCACACCGCCACTCATGAGGACGCAGGAGTAGTCGCCGCCGGCCGCAATCGGTGTGATCTGGAGAGCGACGGCCGTCGGCACCGGTGTTGGCAGCGGGCTGGGGGCCGGGCGTGACGATCTCGCGGTCGGTGTCGTGGCGGGCCCCTCGGACGGGGACGCGGTCCCGATCGGGGCCGGGCTCGCGGGTGACGCGCAGGCAAGGATCAGCAGCGACAACACGACTGTGGTCGCGACCCGCGAGATCGAGGAGCGCATTCCTTATCCTCCGGACGGTATGCGCGTGAGACGTTTGGGGGTGCCCGGTGTTACCGAGAGCGATGTCGTCGAATGTTCACGACTCGCTGTCACGGGCTACGGCTCGATGATCGTGGTCGTCCAGAGCACGGTGTTGTCCGCGGCGATGGCGAGGATGCTCGCCGAGAAGGTGTCGCCCGGCTCGGGCTCGATGGCCAGGGCATAGACGGTCCCGTCCGAGCCGACGACGACGGACCAGAACTCGGCGCCTGGCCGGCGCAGCTCGACCGGCCAGCCGGGACGCACCCGACCGTCCGGACCGACGGCGACGATGCTTCCGCCGACCGATGCAGCTCGCGGCGGATGGAGCAGGTAGAGGACATCGCCCGGACCGACCACGGGGTCTGACCGCCATGAGGGGGTGCCCGTTTCACCAGGCTCGACGTAGGACCACTGAAGTCCGACGGCGTCGCGATACGGCCAACCGGCCATGACCTGCCCGGTGGCGTCGAGCGCATAGACAGTCGTGCCAGAGTCCTCGGTCACGAGGAAGCTCGTTCCGTCCTCACTGACGACTGGCGGCGGAGGGCCGAAGAACGGTCCGGCGCCCCCGTACGCGCTCGTCGGCGTGACGGGCAGCTCCTCGGACCCAATCGGCAGCGGTCGGCCGCCCTGATCGA